>NZ_BCPO01000211.1:0-36854 GCF_016586105.1 Burkholderia sp. E168m15 | reverse complement strand
ACCGCCCGGCACGCCGGGCAGGATCGCCGCGGGGTCGACCGTCGCCGGCGCGTCGAGATCGGGATTCAATGCGATCAGCAACGCCGCGTCGTCGTGTTCGAGCAGCGGCCCGGTGCCGCGCAGCAATGCGGTCGCGGTCGCGCCCGGCGCGCTCAGTTGCACGATTTCACCGCGCGCCGCGGCCACGGGCGTGGCGCGGCGCCACGCGTTCGCATCGGCGAGCGCGCCCGACAGGTCGAAACGCGCGTGCTCGAACGCGGCGCGGTAGCGCGCGGCATCCGCGTCGCGGGCCATCAGCGGCACCGTCACGCCGCGCTCGAAGCCCATCGGCACGAGCCAGCCGGTGCCGACGGCCGCGGCCGTCCACAGCGCGCGGCGATACGCGCGGGCGACGGTGTCGTCCGGCGCGTCGGGCCAGTCGTCGGCCAGACGCGGGCCGTCGGGCGCATCGGGGAACGCGATCGGCGCGCCGATCCGTCGCAGCAGCCGGTGCTCGTCCGCGAACCACGGCGCGCGCAGGTCCCACCAGCGCACCGATGAAAACACCGCGTCGAACCCGGCGGCTTCGAGTTGCGCGAGCGCGTCACGTGCATGACCGGGCACCCCGGCGAGCACCGCGACGTCCGGGCGCGCACGGCGCAGCGCCGCGCGCCAGCCCGGCCACCAGTCGGCCGGCAGGTGATGCGGCGCGTCGATCAGGAAGCCGGCCGCGCCCGCGTCGGCGTACGTCGCGAGATGCGCGCACCACCATGCCGACAGCGCGTCGCGCACGGCTTCGTCGGCGGTGTTCGCATGCGCGATATCCAGTGCGTGCGCGGTGCCGCGCGGATCGATCAGCGCGTCGTCGTGCGTACGCTCGACGTACCAGTCAGGATGCTCGGCGCGCAGCGGATTGTCGCGCGCGATGCGGTCGGGCACGACTTCGAGCAGCAGGCGCAGCCCGTGGCCCTTCGCCAGTTGCGCGAGCCGCGAGAAGGTTTCGAGCGCGCTCGCGCGTGTCTCGAACGACTGGGCCGGCCGCCGGAAATCCGCCACGTGGCGCGGAAAGCCGGCCACGCTCGCGGCCCAGAACGCGCCGACCAGCACGTGATCGAAGCCCATCCCCGCGATGTGCGCGAAGGTTTGCGGCCACGCGTCGAGCGGCCCGACGAGGCGGGCGTCGCAGAAGTAGAGGTGCGGAGCGAACGGTGGTGTGGAGTCCATGGCGCGGCGTGGGCGAGTGGCGCGAGCGGTAAAGCCGGTTCGTCGCAACCTGCGTGCCTGCTGCGCGAACGTCAGCAGGGCGGGGGCGTGCAGGGGAAAGCGGTTTGAAGGGGCCTGTCGTTTTTACATGAGCGCCAGGCCCACGTATGTACTACATGCGCGGTATGGAGCGGATATCCGAACTGTCGCCCGTCGCGGCATCGTCGTCCGTCGTCGGGATCGGCACACCCGGGTCATACCGCACCACCGTGCCATGTTCGATCCGGTGCGGAAACGGCGGCGGCGCGTCCACCTCGTCGCCGAAGCGTGCGCGCACGAATGCGCGCAGCAGCGCCTCACGCGCCGTGTGGCCACGAGCGCCGCAGGTCGACGGGCCGTCGACGAAGGTCGCGTCGCATTCGACCTCGTCGCCGTGGCGGGCGATCCGCAGATCCTCCACGCGATCGAGCACTGCGCCCGCGTCGGCCCACGACGCCGACGGCGCGAACGGTGCGTCGAGATGCCGGAACGCGTCGCAGGCGGCCGTCACGACCACGGTCGGCGCGACCGCCGTGAAGCGCAGCGTGTCTTCGTCATCGGCGCACAACGCGCGTGCGCACCAGTAGTCGAGATCCTTTCCGTCGAGTGCGTCGGTTCGCATGGGCTGCCTCCGTTCGATCGAAAAACGCGTCACCGCGCAAGCGCCGTGCCCGTCGCGGGCGTCGAACGCATCCGCGCCACCAGCGGGTAGTGGTCCGACGCGTGCCGCGCCCGCGCGCTGCGGTGCACGACCACGTCGACCAGCAGCTCGCCCGGATGAATCCAGATCCGGTCCAGCGAGAACACCGGGCACACGGTCGGGAATGTGCGCGGCGCCGGCGCACGCCGGAACCGCGTGACGAGCGCCTGCAGCGCGCGGCCGCGCACGAACCATTCGTTGATGTCGCCGAGCAGGATCACCGGCATCGCGCCCGTATCGAATGCCGCGAGCAGGCGCTGCACCTGCGCGCTGCGTTCGCTGGCCGACAGCCCGAGATGGGTCGCGACCACGCGGATCGGGCCCGTGCTGCAGTCGATGTCGGCGTCGAGCGCGCCGCGGGGCTCGCGCGGGTGGAACGACAGGTCGAGCGTGCGCGCCGCGCGGATCGGGCAGCGTGACAGCACCGCGTTGCCGTAGCGGCGCTCGGGCGTGTCGATCGTCGGGCCGGCCACCGCGTGCATGCCGGTCGCGTCGCGCAGGTGCGCAAGCACGTCCGGCGCGCGCGTGCCGCCGAGCGGCACTTCCTGCAGCGCGATCACGTCCGCGTCGAGTTCGTCGATCACGGCCGCGATCCGGTCGACCGCACGCGCCGGCCACGCGCCGTAGCCGCCGTGGATGTTGTAGGTCGCGATCCGCAGGTCGCGCCCGCCCGGCGCGGCGGCGGGCGCCGCGTCGGCGGTGACGACGTGCGGCGCCGGGGCCGGTTGTTTGCTCAGCGCCATCGTCGCAGCATCCTCACGAGCAGGATCGACACGCCGACCAGCGCGAGGCCGATCGCCGCGAGCCACGCGAACGCACCGGGCCCCGGATGGCTGAGCGCCGCGGTCAGCTGGTGCGCGAACGTGACGGTCAGTACGATGCCGGGCAGCATCCCGAGCGCGGTGCCGATCAGGTAGTCGCGCAGCCCGATGTGCGACGCGCCGGCGACGAGGTTCACGACGGTGAACGGCGCGATCGGCAGCAGCCGCAGCACGGCCATCGCGACCACGCCGCGCCGGCCGATGTGCTCGCTCAGCCGGTTCGCGCGCGGGCCGGCGAGCCGGCGCACCGCGTCGCGCCCGAGCCAGCGGCCCAGCGCGTAGGTCGCGGCGGCGGCCGCCATCGAGCCGATGCCCGCATACGCGAAGCCCGGCCACGCGCCGAACACGAGCCCCGTCGCGGCGATCAGCAGCGTGATCGGCACCGCGCAGGTCGCCGCCACCACGTACGCCGCGAGCAGCAGCACCGGCGCGGCCGGCAGCCGCGCGATGCCGGCCACCGCGTGCGACAGCGACGCGACGTTCAGGTGCGCGCCCAGCGGCGTGAAGCGCCACGCGAGCGCCAGCGCGGCGATCGCGAGCACGATCGCGCCGAGCACGAAAAAGCGCGCGGTGAGCGAGCGGTGCTGTTCGTGCGGCACGAATTCGCGGACGAACCGGTCGGGCTCGATCGGCTGCTCGGGGTCGAGCCGCGCGCTGACCGGCACGAGCGCCTCGAATTGCGGCGACACGGCCGGATCGAGCGTGCGCAGCGTGCGGCCGGGTTTTGCGCGCAGCTGGTCGAGCACGACGTTCGGCCGTTCGCCGCACGCGAACGCGTCGGCCACCTCGGCGGGCGTCGTGCCGAGATGCTCGGCCAGCAGCCGCTCGCGCATGCCGGCGATCGCGCCGCGGATGCGTGGATCGCCGGCCGCGACGAGCGCGATGCAGCATTCGGTATCGAGCACCATCGAGCGGTTATTGAGGTTCGCGCTGCCGATCACGATGCATTCGTCGTCGACGATCGCGATCTTGCTGTGCACGTTCACGCACGCGTCGCCAAGCCCGTCGACGTGCGGATACAGCAGCCGGTAGCGGTCGAAGCGGTCGGCCGACGCGAGCGTCGCGTGCAGCCGCGCGCGCAGCACGCCCATCGTCGCCTCTTGCAGCCAGCCGCTCTGCACCCGCGGCGCGACGACGGTGACGTCCGGCCCGTCCGTATCGGCGAGGCGCGAGGACAACGCGTCGCGCACCACCGCCGCGGTGAAATACTGGTTTTCGACATACAGGTGCCGCTGCGCGGCGCGGATCGTGTCCTCGACCAGCGCGCGCACCTGCCGCACCGGTTCGCGCCCGCCGTGGCGCGGCGCCGTATAGGCGATGCCGAGCCGCACGTCGCGCACGTCGACGCGCGCCTCGCGCGGCCACGGATCGTCGTCGTCGGGCCGGTAGAGATGCCGCTGCGCGCGGATCGCGATCGGGCGCCCGCACGCCTGCAGCCAGCGGGCCCGCGCCTGATCGCCGATCGCGGCGGCCGCGTCGCCGTCGAACATCGCGTGCACGTCGTGGAACGGCCCGTACGGCATGCCCTGCTCGTCGCGGCGGCGCGGATCGTCGGCCGCATGCGCGGGCGTGTCCCAGCGGGCGCGCGTCAGGTCGAGGCCGCCGACGAACGCGAGCCGGTCGTCGATCACGACCAGCTTCTGGTGATGCGATGCACCGCGCGGGTGCGCATCGTCGAGCCGGAACCGGATGCCGCGATGCGCGCGCCAGCCGGCCCGATACACGGGCGGCCAGTCGCGCTCCAGCGCGTAGATCATCGCGAAATCCCACGCGAGCACGTAGATGCGCAGGTTGTGACGGGCCGACGCGAGCGCATGCAGGAAGGCCGCGAGCGTGTCGGGCAGCGTGTCGTCCGCGCCGCCCGGCGCGAGCCGCATCCGGCTGTCGACGTCCCAGCCGACGATGAACACCGTATGGCGCGCACGCAGCAGCGCGGCGCGCAGCGTCGAGAAATACGCGTCGCCGTCGACCAGCATCGTGAAGCGGTCCGCGTGGCGGATCGTGTCGCAGTTGCGCCCGCGTTCGAGCAGGCCGTGCCGCGACGGGCCGTCCGCCGACGCGGCGTCGATGCGCCGGTCGTCGGCGCGGGTCACGCGATCCGGCGCGATCATCGGGCCCCGACGTCCCGGTTGCCGTCGATCCGCTGCAGCAGCGCATCGCAGCGTGCCCGAAGCCCCTGCAACTCCGGCGAATGCGCGTCGAGCCGCGCATGCTCGCCATCCGCGACCGCGATGTCGTAGATCTCCTGCGCGATCGTCGCCGACGCGTGCGCGATCCTGATCCGGTCGAGCCAGTCGCATTCGGCGTGCTGGCACGCGAGCCACGCGCGCAGCGCGCCCACCAGCTGGCTGGTCGTGAGCCACGTTCCGCTGCGCATGCGCGCGGCGAGCTGGCTCGTCACGAGATAGGAGAGCAGGTCGGTCTGGGTCACACGAAACTCCTTGACGAGGTGTCGGGTTGACAGGTCCGTACGCACGCGATGTTTTGCAGCGTCTCGCAGATCGCCGCAAATTCCGGCCCGCTCGTGCGCGAGAACGAGACGGAGATGTCGTCGGTGTCCGGATCGTCGTCCGATTGCTGGACGATGAACCGTTTCACGCGCACCCGGCCGGGGCCGAGCGCCTCGTGCAGCGTGCCGAGCGTGAGGCCGCCGCGCTCGGCCACGAGCTGCAGCGTGCGCTGCTGGCGCTGCGCGATGAAGCGGCGCTCGAGCGGTTTCACGCCCGCGAGGATCGCGAGCACGATCGCCGTCGCGCCGACCGACGCAACCACCATGCCGCCACCCGCGGCGAGCCCGACGCCGGCCACCGCCCACAGGCTCGCGGCCGTCGTCAGCCCGCGCACCACTTCGCCGCGCAGCAGGATCGAGCCCGCGCCGAGAAAGCCGATGCCGGACACCACTTGCGCGGCGACCCGCGACGGATCGAGCACGACGCCGTTCTGCCCGCGCACGTCCTCGAAGCCGAACGTCGACACCAGCATCACGAGCGCGGAGCCCACGCACACGAGCATGTGCGTGCGCAGCCCGGCGGCCCAGTTGAGGCGTTCGCGTTCGAGCCCGATCACGCTGCCGAGCAGCGCGGCCAGCAGCAGGCGTCCGAGTAATTCGAGGTGGCCGATCATGATGTGCATCCCTTCCGGCCCTAAGTGAAGCGGGCCCGGTAGCGGTTCGATGCGGAAAAGGGACGCAAGCAGCGTGCCGGCCGGGCACGGCGCGTGCGCGCAAGGCCGACGGCGCGCCTGGCGCGCATGCGGCGCGCATTTTTTGCATCGCTATCGCAGATAAGACAGGAGGCCACCGTGGCACATCAACAGGACGCACAGGTTCGGGACCCGTATCGCGGCCACGAGATTTTCGTGTGGGCGCGACCCAACGAGCGCGGCGCATGGCGCGACGAGGTGCAGGTGTACGTCAACGGCGCACGCATCGAGCTGGTGGTGCCGGAAGCCGCCGGCCCCGAATGGCTGACCGAGGTCGAGGCGCTGCGGGCGGGCCTCGAGCGCGGCCGCTATCTGATCGACAAGCGCGTGGACGACGATTGACCGGCATCGCGCTTGCGGCGCCGTGTGCCGCGACAGCGCCCCGCCGTGCAAGTACCCCATGAACCCACGCCGGCCCGCGCCGGGAGGAACCGATGAGCGATCCGCGCACCTTGCATATCTATCGCTACGACCCCGACCGCGACGCGGCGCCTTACATGCAGCGCTACGAGATCGACGTGAATCCGGACGACCGCATGCTGCTCGACGTGCTGGGCCGCGTGAAGTGCGACGACGAGACGCTGTCGTATCGGCGCTCCTGCCGCGAAGGCATCTGCGGCTCGGACGCGATGAACATCAACGGCAAGAACGGCCTCGCATGCCTCACCAACATGCAGACGCTGCCGCGCGAGATCGTGCTGCGGCCATTGCCGGGGCTGCCGGTGGTGCGCGACCTGATCGTCGACATGACCGATTTCTTCAACCAGTACCACTCGATCCGGCCATACCTGATCAACGACACGACGCCGCCCGCGCGCGAGCGGCTGCAATCGCCGGAGGAGCGCGACCAGCTCGACGGGCTGTACGAATGCATCCTGTGCGCGTGCTGTTCGACGTCGTGCCCGAGCTACTGGTGGAACCCGGACAAGTTTGTCGGTCCGGCCGGGCTGCTGCAGGCGTACCGCTTCATCGCCGATTCGCGGGATCTCGCGACGGCCGAGCGGCTCGACGATCTCGAGGATCCGTACCGGCTGTTCCGCTGCCGGACGATCATGAATTGCACGGACGTGTGCCCCAAGGGGCTGAATCCGACCAAGGCGATTTCGGAGATCCGGACGATGCTGGTCAGGCGGACGGTGTAGCGAGGCGTGGCGGCGCGTCCCGGGCGGTCCGCCGTTGCCCCAGCGCGTCTCGTACCAAAGCGGTAGCAAGTCTTTCATCGCGCGACATTGACGAGAGAAACAGATCGATCTGACGACTTCGCGGCTGATTATTATCGATGGCACAACGAATTTTCTGTTTTAGAAACGCTGGGTTGTCAATGCGTTAAGAATCGAAAATTTCGAGTGTATGGAACGTTCTGACGTGTGCCGGCCGCACCGCGCTCACCGCTACTTTTCCCATCCAAATGCACTAGTTTTCTCGGTGCATTTGAACATGATCGGCCACCTAAGGATGTCCCTATACTGAGCCGCACGGCATCGGAGCGATCTATCGCGAGATCGAGGGGTGCGCAGGCAGGTGGACAACTCGATTGAATGGAGAGTCGATCATGTTTGAAAGAACGGAAGGCGCAGCACGCAATCTGGCAGGCAAGGCGCAGGAGGCAGTAGGCGAAGCGATCGGCGATAGCCGCATGGAACTCGATGGACAGGCGCGCCAAGTGGCCGGCAAGGTTCAGCAATCGTATGGCGAGGCGCTCGAACAGCTCCGCGACGTCGCCGCGAACAATCCCGTTGCCGCGCTGGCGGCGGTCGCTGCAGTGAGTTTCATCATCGGCGCCATGTGGTCGAAGCGCTGATCGGCACGGATGATTCTTCGAAACCGGGACAAGTTCGCATCGGAGCATGTCATGGCTTTGCTTTCAAGACTGGGGAAGTGGTCGCACGCCGCGCAATTTTCTGTCGCACGCCTGACCGATTATGCGAATCTCGCAGCCATCGAACTCGGCCTCGCCCGGA
The DNA here is from genome assembly GCF_016586105.1 of Burkholderia sp. E168m15. Lineage (NCBI taxonomy): Bacteria > Pseudomonadati > Pseudomonadota > Betaproteobacteria > Burkholderiales > Burkholderiaceae > Burkholderia > Burkholderia sp. E168m15. Next base: position 28,950 of record NZ_BCPO01000211.1, on the reverse strand, counting down.
AGCGCTTCATGCGCGACCTGATCCTGTATGCCCTGCTGGGACTGAGCGTGATGTTCGGGCTCGCATTCGTGTGCGTGGCAGCGATCGTCAGCGCGGCGAACACGCGTTACCTGATCGAGGTCGCATGGGCCGTAGCGGGATTCTGGGTGCTCGCGTCCATCGGCGCGCTCCTCGTGGTACGCACGCGTGACGAGCACGGTACCTTTTCCGTTCTGAGCGAGGAGTTGCAGCGCGATATCCGCACCGTCCGGGAGAGTGTGTGATGACGCAACGAGCATCCGACCGCCAACCGCTCGAATCGCAGCGGCGCGTCCTGCTGGCACGCATGGCGGCAACCCGCGCGGAGTTGTCCGCGTCGAGCCATGTGATCGACACGACGCAGCAGTCGTCTGCCCACGACCGCGCCAGACATCCGTCGACGAGCCTGCCGACTCTGTACGGCTCGACCGGCGCCAGTATTGCCGTGGCGCTGGTGGGCCTGGCGGTCCTCGGACCGCGACGCCTCGTCGCGACGGCAGTGCGCGCCGGCCTGGTCGCATTGATCGGGCGGATGACCCGCGATATCGTGCGGCTGAAATTTAGGCCGCGGCAGGCGTGGCTTGACGCGCCCGGCACGGCAACGAGCGGCCCTCCCGCCGCAGCATCGTCGATCAAGTCATCGGTGCCGTGATCCTGCTGTCCGTGGTCCGAGTGTTCAATCGCGTGGCCTGATCCTGCGAGGGGGCCTCCCGTGTCGTTGGCTGAAAACGCGCGGAATGCTTGTCTTTGCGTCCATGCTGCGGGGTAGCGCGCTGTCGAGTGCCGCTGCCAGTTGCACGTGGATTGTCGAAGGTCGTCGATAGCGTGGATACGCACTAGTGCATGTGCGACCGTCGGGGAGGCACGCAGCTTTGTAACTATGTCGGGTCTACGGCGCAATGCGCCGAAGGCCGATCGCCCGGGAGAGTCCTGCATGTCCGAAACGATCTTCGATGCACTGCGCGAAAGCCATCAGATCCAGCGCGCATTGATGCGCCGGCTATTGCGGTCGAAGCCAGGCCCCGATCGCGGCATGCTGTTCGAACAACTGCGCATCGAACTTGGCGCGCACGAGGCCGCCGAGGAGCGCTTTCTCTATGCTCCGATCCTGATGGACGACCGCGGGCTTCATCCGTCGCGCGATGCACTTGCCGATCATCACCGGATGGACGAGATCGTCGACAATCTGCGCGACCGTGACCCCGGCTCGCGTGGCTGGCTGGCAACGGCCAGGAAACTGTCTGAAGAACTGCACGAGCATCTGAAAGAAGAGGAAAAGATCTTCTTTCAGATATCCGGAAAAATCCTGAGCGAGACGGACAAGTCGACGCTTGCGAGGCGATACCGGAACGACTATCGGCGCATGCACGTGCGGCTGGCGGACGAAGAGCGGCCGGCCCGCGCCCGCGCTGAGCGATGACGTAATCCTCTACCCGGACGTCACATCATGAAAACCTTCCACTGTGGACGATGTTCGCAACTGGTGTTCTTCGAGAACGTGAAGTGCGAGCGTTGCGATGCGCTGCTCGGCTATCTGCCGGACGTTGGCGAAGTCGGCGCGTTCGAGCCCGCGGGCGACGGAACATGGCGTAGCCTGCACGCGGCCATGCCCGGGAAACGCTATCGCCAATGCGCCAACTACGCCGTGGAGCATGTTTGCAACTGGATGATTCCGGCGGAAAGCGACGACACGCTATGCCGCGCGTGCGTGCTCACCGAGACGATCCCGAACCTGTCGTCGCCCGACAACCGGCTGCTGTGGTTCCGTCTCGAGGCAGCGAAGCGACGACTGCTATACACGCTCCTCGTGCTGGGCTTGCCGGTGGAGTCGCGCGCGCAGCAGCCGGCGCGCGGAATGGGCTTCTCGTTCAAGGCATCGACCGATACCGAGGTCGTCATGACCGGCCATGCGAACGGCCTCATCACGGTAAACCTCGACGAAGCAGACGACGCGAAGCGGGAGCGGATCCGCACGGACATGCGCGAGCCCTATCGCACCTTGCTCGGCCATTTCCGGCATGAAATCGGCCACTACTACTTCGATCGTCTCGTGCGAGGCAGCCGCTGGATGGAGCCGTTTCGCGCCTGTTTCGGCGACGAGCGTGCCGATTACCAGGCAGCGCTCGACGCACACTATGCCAATAACGAACCCACGGACTGGGAGAGCGCGTACGTCAGCGAGTACGCGACGATGCACCCGTGGGAAGACTGGGCCGAGACGTGGGCGCATTACCTGCATATCGTCGACACGCTCGATACCGCGACCGCATGTGGGCTCGTGCTTGCCCCCGACGACGCGAGCCTGCCGACGCTGGCCGACCAGACGTCGGTCGACGAAGCGAGCTTCAGCAGCCTGATGCGGCGCTGGTTCCCGCTGACCTACGCGCTGAACAGCCTGAACCGCAGCATGGGGACGCCGGACGCCTATCCGTTCGTGCTGGCGCCCGCCGTCGTCGCGAAATTGCGTTTCGTGCACGATGTCGTGGCCGCGTCGGGTGACGCGGCGGCTGCCCAGCCGTCGCTCGTCGCCTATGCGGCGGGGAGCGGCGCGGAGCCGGGCAGCGTGCGGTAATCGTCCGGGCGCGGCGGGAACCGAAACGGTTCGAATACGGACTTCCGGCATGCGCGTCGTGCATGTCGAAAGTGTTTCGTACGGACGGCGAGTGCTTTCACGCAGGATCCGCCTGCACGGGCACGCCGTTTTTTCCAGGAGAATTCCGCATGAAATTCCTCTCGATCGCAATGGTGTGCGTCGCGTTGTCGGCCGTTTCCCTATCGGTTCAGGCGGCTGGATGCCTGAAGGGCGCGGCAGTGGGTGGGGTAGCCGGGCACGTCGCCGGCCATCACGGCGCGGTCGGTGCGGCGGCGGGATGTGCGCTTGGCCACCACCACGCGGCGAAGAAGGCGAAAGAAGCGAGCGCGGCGACCGCCGCATCGCAGTGACGCGGCGGAAGAGCGGCCGCTGCCTGCTGCCGCTCTTCCGTTCCGGCTGGGTGACCATGGCGGAAATCCGGATGGCTTGTTGCGGCCTCTTCGCCGAATGGCGTGAGACCGGCGCGGAAAGATGCTGTCGCCGCATACCTGATCAACGACACGACGCCGCCCGCGCGCGAGCGGCTGCAATCGCCGGAGGAGCGCGACCAGCTGGACGGACTGTACGAATGCATCCTGTGCGCGTGCTGTTCGACGTCGTGCCCGAGCTACTGGTGGAACCCGGACAAGTTCGTCGGCCCGGCCGGGCTGCTGCAGGCGTACCGCTTCATCGCCGATTCGCGGGATCTCGCGACGGCCGAGCGGCTCGACGATCTCGAGGACCCGTACCGGCTGTTCCGCTGCCGGACGATCATGAACTGCACGGATGTGTGCCCGAAGGGGCTGAATCCGACCAAGGCGATTTCGGAGATCCGGACGATGCTGGTCAGGCGGACGGTGTAGCGCGGGACATCCGGAGGCCAGGGCTCCGCTATTTCCCGGCGAACGCGTCCGCCTGCGCGGCGCGATGCTGTGCCGCAACGCGAGCGTCGCCCGGATAGAACTGCCGCGCCCATCGCTGGAACACCGGGTACGGCCCGTCGCCTGCGACCGGGGTACCGTAGCCGGTGTAGTCGCGATTGCCCCACACCATGATGTCTTCCTTGAACACCGGTACCAGCCACAGCCGGTGCAGCAACCGGCCGAGCGCGGCGTAGACGAGCCGCTGCAACGGAGCTGGCCATCTCGACAGCCACGAAAAGCGGAACGAAATACCGTCCCGGAAGGTCCAGCGCAACGGCGCGACCTGTACGCCGCATGCGAAGATCTTCGCTTCGAGGCCGATCGCCTTCATTTCATGGTCGGACGACACGCAGCCAAGGCCGTGAACGCCGATCACCGTGCTCCATTTGATGTGCTTCCACGCCATGTCCACCTGCATCGAAATGCGCGGGCCGTCGATCACGGGCGTATGCGGCTTCATGTCCTTCCAGCGATGCAGCGCGCCGAAATGTTCGAGGTCGAAGCCGTTTTCCGGCAGGTTCTGCATCACGCCGCGTAGCGTGAATGCCTGGCCGACCGGTGCCGAGAAGCCGGTCATGTCCACTTCCGGCAGTTCCCAGGTCGGCGCCAGGCCGTCGGCGTTCTGCCATACGAACACGAAGCCGTTCCACTCGCGCACATGCCGGGTGCGAAGCGTCAGCGTCTGGCCGCCCTTCGCGCAGCCGGCGGCGATACGCCGGCCGTCGGGGCCGTACGCGTAGTGATGGAACGGACAGACGATCTGCTCGCCGTCGACCGTGCCGCCGTGGCCGAGATGCGCGCCCTGGTGCGGGCAATACGCGTCGACCGCGCACGCGACGCCCGAGGCCGTCCGGTACAGCACGACGTCGCGTCCCATGAACGGCGTCGTGAGCACGGCCCCGCGCTTCAGCTCGCGGCTGAAACACAGCGCGAACCAGCCGTCCGGATAGGGCAGCGGCGAGGTTTCGTCGACGGGGCCGGCTGCATGCATCGCGCGCTCCTGCATCGGCATGGCACTCATCGCGCGAATTCCCGATCGGCGTGCATGACGGCCGGCGGCCCGGCGCCGTCTTGCCCGTCGGGTGCGTCGCCGCCGGGTGCCGGGTAGAACTGCGCGGCCCAGCGCCGGAACGTCATGATCGGCAGCTCGCCGGCCATCAGCGTCGGGCGTGCGTCGTAGTCGCGGTGATCCCAGATGCGCAGGTCGCGCTTGAATTGCGGCACGAACCACAGCCGGTATGCGGCGCTCGCGAGGACCTCGTGCAGGGCCCGGCGCAGCGGCGACGGCCACGCCGACGCACGTTCGACGCGCAGCGCGACGAATTCGCGGCAGGTCCAGCGGTCGGGTTCGATCTGCGTCGGGAACAGCACGACCCGCGCGTGCAGCCCGAGGTCCGGCAGTTCCATGCGCGCGGCCATGCAGCCCAGGCCGTGCATCGTGATGTCAAGCAGCAGCCGTTGCCCGAGCAGCACGAGCGTCGAGCGCATCGTCAGCCGGTGGCCGTCGGCTTGCAGCGGCTCCAGCACCGGATTCGACCAGCCGTGCACCGGGCTGAAATGATTGACGTCGACGCCGTTCTCGGCCGGATTCTGCAGGCTGCCGTTCAGCGTATGGCACTGGCCGCGCGGCCGCGAATAGCCGTCGAGGTCGAGTTCGGGCAGCGACCACGACGGCGCTGCGCCCGCACGGTCGTGCCATGCGAGCACGAGGCCGTTCCATTCGCATACGGGGCGCTGCCGCAGCGTGGCGGCGGGCGGCTTGCCGTCGCGCCCGGCGCGCAAGCAGGTGCCGTCCGGCGCGAACGCGAGGTGATGGAACGGGCATACGATCTCCTCGCCGCGCACGATGCCGCCGTGCCCGAGATGCGCGCCGAGGTGCGGGCAATGCGGCGCAACCGCGCGAATCAGGCCGGATGCCGTTCGATACAGCACGACGTCCGCGCCCATGAAACGCGTCACGACGAGCGCGCCGGGTTTGACGTCGCGGCTGTAGGCCAGCGCGAACCAGCCGTCCGGATAGCGATGTCGCGAAGCGGCGGCGGGTTCGGGCACAACAGGGATCGGTGCGTGCATGTGCGTCTCCAGTCACCGGGGCGAAGCATGCCGGTCCGCCGCCGCGATTTCCTCGAGCGTCGGCAGTGCCGTCATCGCGACTGCGCCGCCGGCGAAGCGCCCGCCGCCGAGGTCGTCGCCGTGGTAGCGGGTGCTGAATGCATGAAACTCCGCATTCCCCGCACTCATGTAGCCCAGTTCCGTTACGTAAGCCTGTGCATCGGCGTCGCCGGCCAGCGCGCCCGTCGCGACCGCTTCACGCGCGTCGATCAGACGGTGTTCGTTCGACGTGCAGAGTACCGCCAGCCGGTCGAGCGCCGCCTGGGCGTTCAGTTGCTCGACGCGCATCAGGATCCACACGGCGTTGAATCGCTCGTGCGCGGACCATTCCTTGCGAAACGAAAACAGGTCGTTGACGAGGATCACCGAATCGATCGTCGCATCGCGCGCGTCGGCCAGCGCCGCGTGTTGCGCGAGGCGCTGCCCCATGTCGATGTCGAGCGCGTATTCGGTGAGCAGCGTAATCCAGTGGCCGAAGCCCTCGACCCGGCGAAACGCCAGATAGTCGGCCAACGACAGGCGCGATGCATCGGTTGCCGTCGGGCTGGCCTGCGTATGGATCTGCTCGCGGATGCATGCGACGAACCGCCGCCAGAAGGCCGGGCGCGCCTCGCTCTGGGCGCGCATCGAGCGCAGCGTGTCGTGCAGCAGTCGCGCGGAAGGTGCGTCGGCCGGCGGCGGCGTGCCGTCGACGGCCGCCAGAAAATACTCGCGCAACGTGTCGAGCCCCGCCTGGTCGCCGGTACGCGCGAGATGTGTGAAGGCGTCGTCCATCAGCGTCGTGACGTGCATCATGCGGTGGAGCGCGTACACGCGATCGGGCCGCGCATTCGGGTAGCACAGGCTGCCATACGCGGGAATGCGCTGCGCGAGAAAACAGCGCGCCGCTGCGTCGCTGCGATAGTGCTGCACAATGTACGGGTAGTCGTCGATCGCGAGTTGCCGCTCGATTGCTTCATGCTGCGGGTGCCGTGCGACGGGCAGCGACAGATGCGGCAGCGGCAGTACCAGCGTTTGCGTCTCGCTGGGCGGCGCGCTCGTGGCGCGCGGCGTTCCGGATGCTTGCATGCGGCTCTCCGGGTTACGCGTCGGGTTTGACCGCGACGATGCTGTAGGTCGACACCTTGTTCTTGATCAGCGCGACGGACCAGTTTTCGGCGAGCACGCGCAGTTCTTCCAGCGTGTCCGGCGCACGGTGCGGAAAATGGCGGTCGATGTTGGCCTTGGCATCCATCAGCCAGCGCGCGACGTCGATGTTCGACGGCAGCACGCGCATGTCGCGGATCGCGAACCCGGCGTCGATCAGCACCTGCCTGAAATAATCGGGCGTCTTGCGGTGCTTGCATGCGATCCGGTCGACCTCGTCGGGCGTGTCGGACGCGTATTCGCTCAGGTCGACGTTGTACAGATTGTCCGAGATGACCACCGAGCCGCCGCCGCGCACACGCGCATGCAGCGCGCGCATCGCCTTTTCGTACAGCGCGTTCGGGAAATGCGAGATCACGCCGCGAATGATCACGAGATCGTAAGGCGTCGCGGGATCGGGCAGTCGATCGACGTCCTGTGCGTTGCACTGATACAGGTTGATGCGTCCCGCGAGCCCGTGCTGCGCATGAAAGCGGGCGCAGTAGTCGAGCTGTTCGCGACTGACGTTGATACCGTCGAGGCGCATGCAGCCGGGGAAGCGGCCGGCCAGATACTTCAGGATGTAGCCCCAGCCGCAGCCGATGTCGAGAATGCGTTCGACGCGCGGGGGAACGGGGCCGTCGAAGCCGGCGAGATGAAGCTGGCGTTCGAAGTAGCGAATGCCCGATTCATCGAGCGAGATCGGCGGCGTGGAGCGCGGATCGTCGTACACACCGAACTGGAACAACAGGTACTCGCCGATCGCCTTGCGCCAGTCGTCCGGGCTGCCGGCGTAGGTCGTCTGCACTTTCCGCTCGTAATCGCTCACCGTCTCGCCATGCAGCACCCGGATCGGTAGGGCGGGTTCCAGGTGCGGCGCGCGCAGTTCGGCGATCGCCTGTTCGCTGATCTGATTCATCGAAATCCTCGCGTCGTCCATTTCCGTCAAACCGGACAAAACAATGCCCGCCGATCGAGCGGCCGCGCACGTCTTTACGAAACGCCGGCACAAAAATACCCCGGCCGATACCTGTGATCGTGCGATCGAATAAATCGAGGTAATGCTTCGGTCGAAACGTTATGACGGTGAAAGATCCGTGCGCATTTATAGAATCCCCGGATAAATGGCGGAAAGGGCGCTACGACGCCACATCGCGACACAGGCCCCATATCGTGCCTGGGGCACCTGGCGACGCGGGCTGGCGCCGGCTGGCCGGTTCGGCTCCGTACGCAACGCGTATTTTCACGATTCTGGCACTGCGATCGTGAACCGGAAGCGAAGTGTTTTTGTTATATGAAAGGCGATTCGATTTTTCAAGAATCTTCCCGTGTGTTTTAAAAACACGGGAAAACAGATACGAATAAAAATATTAAAATCGCGCTTGTCAATGGCGGTGGGGATTGTTTCGATTCGATGAATCGAAAAAAGCCGCGACGCGAACGATCGCGCGCGCGGCTACCGGCCGGACGAGCTCGTGCGGCAGGATGACGTCAAGCTCGACTGAAACGCCCGCTCACGCAGGAACGGACCGGGAGCGGCGCACTGGCGCCTACGGCCGCGCAGCCACCTCGTCGAGGTGCCACAGCAGATCCGCCGGATCGTCGTACACGCGCAGCGCGCCCGCCCGTTCCAGCTCATCGCTGCCGTACCCGCCCGCCAGCAACCCGACGCCGAGCGCGCGGCAGCGGGCGGCGGCGAGCATGTCCCAGATGCTGTCGCCGACCACCACCGTATGCTCGATCGGCACGTTCAGCTTCGCGGCGGCAGTCAGGAACAAATCCGGGTCCGGCTTCGCATACTTCACCTGATCGCGCGTGACGACCACGTTCTTCGCCGGATCGACGCCGAGCGCCTCGAGATTGATCGCCGCCGTTTCCATCCGCCCGCTGGTCGCGATCGCCCAGCGAATGCCGGCATTCGACAGCGCGGCCAGCAGTTCGCGCGCACCCGGCAGTGGCCGGACCTGAGCGCGCAGCCGCTGGTACGCGGCCGCATGCAGCCGCGCGAGCCGCTCGACACGGTCGGCGTCGATGTCGCCGGCCGTTTCGCGCAGCAGTTGGTTCAGGAACAGGCCGCCGCTCATCCCGATCTTGCGGTGGATGCGCCACACCGACAGTTCGATGCCTTCGGCATCGAGCGCTTCCTTCCACGCGAGTACGTGTTGATAGACGCTGTCGACGAGCGTGCCGTCGAGATCGAACAGAAATGACGTTTCAATGCGCATGTAACTCTCCCTGGCCCGATGGTGGTCGGGCAAATCGTCGGCAAAACCTCATTCGTCACATTATCGGCGCACGGCCGTGTCACCGCCATGTCCCGCGCCGCACGCACCGCGCCCGGCGGCAGCGGGGCGAACACCGCTGGTACAATCGCGCCGATGCGCCGGGCGGGCCGCCCGCGCGCGCCCAACCTTCGTCGAATCCCCGTATGGCAACCCCCGACGCCGTCAGTTCCGAACAATCGTGGTGGGGCGTTCTGGCCCTGGCACTCACCGCCTTCATCTTCAATACCACCGAATTCGTGCCCGTCGCGCTGTTAAGCGCGATCGGCGACAGCCTGCAGATGCAACCGACCGCGGTCGGCCTGATGCTGACGATCTACGCGTGGGCGGTTGCGGTCGTGTCGCTGCCGCTGACGTTCGTCACGCGGCACGTCGAGCGCCGCAAGCTGTTGAGCGTGGCGCTGCTGGTGTTCATCGGCAGCCATGTCGTGACCGGCGTCGCGTGGAATTTCACGGTGCTGATGATCGGCCGGCTCGGCATCGCGTGTGCGCATGCGGTGTTCTGGTCGATTTCGATCCCGCTCGCGGTGCGGCTCGCGCCGAGCGACCGCAAAAGCCGTGCGCTCAGCCTGATCGCGATGGGCTCGGCGATCGCGATGGTCGCCGGGATTCCGCTCGGCCGCGTGATCGGCGAGGCGTTCGGCTGGCGCGTCACGTTCCTGATCATCGCGGGCACGGCGGGCGTCGCGCTGCTGTTGCTGCGCGCCACGTTGCCGTTGCTGCCGAGCCAGGGCGCCGGGTCGCTGAGCAGCATCGGCGTGTTCCTGCGCAAGCCGGCGCTGGTCGCGCTGTATGCGATCACCGTGCTGGTCGTGTCCGCGCACTTCACGTCGTACACGTACATCGAACCGTTCGTGCAGAGCATCAATCATGCGAGCAACAGCCGGATCACGTACGTGCTGATCCTGTTCGGCATCGCCGGCCTGCCGGCCGCGGTCTGCTTCAATCGCGTCTACCCGCACCGGCCCGACGATTTCCTGCTGGCGTCGATCGTCGCGCTGTCGGGCTGCCTGCTGATCCTGTTCCCGTGCGCGCTGAACATCGTCACGCTGTCCGTGCACACGCTGGTGTGGGGCGGCGCGATCGTCTGCTTCGGGCTGGCGATGCAGGCATGGGTGCTGAAGCTGGCGCCGGACGCGACCGACCTGGCCGTGTCGATCTACTCGGGGCTGTACAACGTCGGCATCGGCGCCGGCGCGCTGCTCGGCAACCATATCGCGGGCGACTTCGGGCTGCCGTGGATCGGCACCTTCGGCGGCGTGGTCGCGATCTTCGCGGCCGGTGTCGCGTGGGCCGCGTTGCGGCTGCACGCGAAACGGGAAGCGACGCTCGCGGCCCCCGCGCCGTGAAGCCGCTGCCCGGCACGCCGCCGGTGCATCACGCGATCGAATAGCCGCCGTCGGCCACGAGCGCGTGCCCCGACACATAGCTGGCATCGTCCGACGCGAGGAACGCGACGACCGTCGCCATCTCGGCGGCGGACGCCCAGCGGCCGGCCGGCGTCGATTCGGCGAAGGCGAGCCGTGCTTCCTCCGACGCCCAGATGCCGCGATGATGGAACGGCGTATCGATCAGCCCAGGGCACAGCGCGTTGACGCGCACGCCGCGTTTGAACCATTCGATCGAAGCCGTCTTCGTCATCCCGATCACCGCGTGCTTGCTCGCGATATACACCGACGCATTCTCGAAGCCGATGACGCCGCCCATCGACGCATTGTTGATGATGCTGCCCTTGCCCTGACGCAGCATGATCTCGGCCGCGAACTTCATCGAGTTGAACACGCCGCGCACGTTCGGCTCGAACACTCGGTCGTAGCTTTGCGCGTCCTGCTCGAGCATCGGCGCGAACACGCCTTCCGTGCCCGCATTGTTGAACGCGATGTCGAGCCGTCCGTGGGTCGACACCGTGAAATCGAACAGCTTGCGAAGCTCGGCTTCGTTCGCGACATCCGCAGCGAAGGCTGTCGCGTTGCCGCCGGCGGTCGCGATCTCGTCGACCAGTCGATCGAGTTCGGCCTTGCGTCGGGCGCTGACGACGACCTTCGCGCCGCGGCGCGCGAGTTCGATCGCCGATGCGCGGCCGATGCCGGAACTGGCGCCCGTCACGAGGGCGATGCGACCGTCGAGCGGGGCTGAGTGCGTGCTTGCGTTCATGATGCGTTTCTCCGTGGTGGTTGACCCTCTGCGTCGAAGCGACGTCTGATGCGCATTGTGGTCGCTCGACGGCGACAAAAAAATGGAACAATGGCGCATTCAGAATTCCTTCTTGAGGAATTAAAATCGCTTTTTCGCGAGCATCATAAAGGCTTCCCATGCTCAACCGCCTCGACATCCTGAAGATCTTTTCCGCGGCTGCCGCCGCGCCGACGTTTCGCGAGGCGGCCGCGCGGCTCGGCGTGTCGCCGCAGGTCGTCACGCGCGCGGTGCGCGAACTGGAGGAGATGCTCGGCGAAACGCTGTTTCACCGGACGACCCGCAGCATCCGGATCACCGCGTTCGGCCAGTCGTTCGCGCGCGAGGTGCAGGGCGCGCTGGCCGTGGTCGACGGGCTGTTCGGGCCGGCGACCGGCCAGCGCGACGAGCCGGTCGGCGTCGTCCGGATCACCGCGCCGTCGGGCATGGGGCGGCATTACGTGCAGCCGATCCTCACCGGCCTCATGCAGCGGTATCCGGGGCTCGTGCCCGATCTGCGGCTGTCCGACGTGCCGTCGCCGGTGGTCGACGAGCAGATCGACATCGGCGTGCGCGTCGGCGCGATCGGCGACAACCGCTTCGTCGCGCGCATGGTCGGGCCGTTGCCGATGTGGGTGGTGGCCGCGCCGTCGCTGATCAGGCGGCTGGGCGAGCCGAAAAACCGCAAGGCGCTCGAAGCGATGCCGGTGACGTGCCTGATCGATCGTGCAAGCGGGCGGCCGTGGCCGTGGATGTTTCGCGGCGAGCAGCAGTTCGTGCCGTCGTCGCCGGCTTACCTGACGGACGACACCGAGGTGGAGATCGAGGCCGTGTGCGCAGGGGTGGGAGTAGGCCAGTGTTCGGAATATCTTGTGCGGCCGTACGTCAGGAAGGGGCGTCTCGTGCGGGTGCTGCCGAGCCTCGAGCCCGAGCCGTGGAAGCTGCACGTCTATCGGCCGCGGCGCGGGCCGATGCCGCGTCGTATCCGGGTGGTGTACGACGAACTGGTGGCGAAGCTCGCGGAGGCGACGTGGCGGGAGTAGGGGGCCGCCGCACAACGGCAAACGTCGGTCGCGGCGGCATCATGAACCTTTCCGTGCCCGACCCTACGCCGGACGAATTTCGGCTGTTCGGCAACCGCGGGCCCGCCTGAAGGCGCTGCGGCCGATCGTCGATGTGAGGACCGCCGCGAGGCCGGGCGTCACGCAACCGATCCGCGCATTTCGCCGCATCGTTCGTTGCGATGCGCTCGTTACGGCATGTTATGCTCCGCGCGAAACCCGTGTTCCGGAATTCGCGGCTCGGCAACGGGCTGCGTGTGCGGCACGGCCGTTCGCCCTCGATTGATTGACGCTCATGAACGGTAACTCCACGCTCGATCCCGTGGCGCAAGAGGCGATTGACTGGGAAGTGAGGCTACGCTCCGGCGAGATTTCGCAGGCGGAGCGCGACGCATTCCTGGCATGGCGGCGCGCGGACCCGGCCCACGAAGAAGCATGGGCGCGGCTGCAGCAGCGGCTCGGCAGGCTCGGCCCGTTGCAGGGCACGTCGAGTACGGCGGTGCGGCGGGCGCTCGACGAGCCGTCGCGTCACCGCAGACGATGGCTGAAAGCCGGCGCGGGCCTGGGAGGCCTCGTGCTCGCCGGGATCGGCACGCGCCAGCTCGTTTCGACGTTTTCGCTCGACGCGGACTACCACAATGGCGATGTGGTCCCACAAAGAGTCCAGTTCGACGGCAGCGTTTCGGTCACGGCCGGCGCGGCCACGCGGGTGTATACCCATGCGCGTGACCAGGCCGACCTCTATCTGGCCGCCGGCCAGGTTGCAACAGATCCGACTCGCGCGGGCTATCAGCCTGTCGTCGTGACCACCCGCGACGGCATGGTCCGCACCGAGCGGGCGCGCGTGAGCGTGGACGTTCTGCGCCTGCATACCGTCGTGGCCGTGCAAGGTGGCGATGCGGTGCTGGCCGTGCCTCACGGGCGCCGCTTGCGGGTACCCGATGGATCGGCGTGGTCGCTGTCGGGCGGTCAGATCACCCGCATGCCCGAAACGTCGGCCGACATCTTCTCGTGGACACGCGGCACGCTGGTCGTGCTCGACCGCGCGGTGCCGGACGTGATCGAAACGCTGGGCCGTTACTTCGGCGGCTATATCCGTTTTCCGGAAGCCGCGCTGTCGCGCCGCGTGAGCGGCGTCTTTCCGCTCGACGACGCGCCGGCCGCACTCCGGCAACTGGCCGAAAGCCTCGGGTTTTCCCTGAATCTGTACGGCAACATGCTCGCCGTCGCCACCGCTGCCTGAAACCGCAGGCTTCCGCTCCAGTCCTCCCTCCGAATTTTTTTCGATTTGCGGTGTCACTTTTCGCCGCTCGTTGCACAAGGTAATCAAGAGCGCATCGAATCGCTCGACATCAACCCGTGCACTCGAGTGGAGGAAGTGTGTTCGACGCTATCGACAAGTCCATATTGTCCGTGCTGCAGCAGGACAGCACGCTCTCGGTGGCCGAAATCGCCGACCGCGTGAACCTTTCGACCACGCCCTGCTGGCGACGCATTCAGAAGCTCGAGCAGGACGGGGTGATCGCGCGTCGCGTGGCGCTTCTGGACGCGAAGAAGCTCAACGTGGGCGTGACCGTGCTGGTGGAAATCAAGACCGCGGAACATACCGCCGCGTGGTTGCGGCGTTTCTGCGACGTGGTGGCGACGATTCCCGAGGTGGTGGAAGTCCATCGCATGAGCGGGCACATCGACTACATGCTCAAGGTCGTGGTGCCGCATATCGACGCGTACGACAGCGTATACCGGCGTTTGATTGGGGCGGTCGACATCTTCGACGTCAGTTCGAGCTTCGCGATGGAGACCATTAAGCAGACCACCGTATTACCGCTCGATTACATGCTGTGACCGCGCGGGCGGAGCAATTTATCGACAGGCACGGAGAAGGACGGAATTTCACCGGCGCGGCGGAAACCGCGGAATGGAATTCCAAAACGGGCGGCGCAAGCGAATTGTTTCAAAAAAACATTCCAGGCCCGGACGATAGACTTGTTTCATCGATGACGCGTTCGGGCAGAGGCTGACCGAAGCCCGATTTGAAGCATGACGGTACTTTGCGACACGATGATGACGCGATTACGCGTAGGAATACTGACAGAACGGACGAAGAGCCAATACATTCGACAAGGGAGTGGTTCAAACGTGAAGCTCAACATCAGAACACGCCGGGCGATCTCGAGCCAGGCATCAGGGGTTGCCATCGCGGTCGCCGTTGCACAGGTTTTCATCGCGGCGTCGGCGCATGCACAACAGGCTGCCCAGCAGTCATGGCATCTCGCGAGCGGTCCGCTGGACCGTACGCTGGTCGAAATCGCGCAGGCGGCCAACGTGAGGTTGAGCTACGACGCGGGCCTCGTGCAATCGTTGAAATCGTCGCCCGTCGAGGGTAGCTACACCGCCGAGGCCGCGATTCGACAAGCGCTTCGAGGCACCGGCCTCGATCTCGTCGCGACGGGCAGCGGTGGTCTGACCATTCAGAAGGCGGTGGCGAAGCCCGCTGCGGCCGCGCCCGTCGCGGCGTCGGCGGCAGCGGCAGCGGCCGCCGTGGGGCCTGTCGATACCACGCTTCCGCTCATCAGCGTGGCAGCCAGCCGGGACTCCGGCGGCACCGGCTTCGTCGCGGAATCGTCGTCCACCTATGCGCGCTCGGACGTGCCGCTGAGCCAGACGCCGAAATCGGTCAGCGTCATCAACGCGGCGGTGATCCAGAGCCAGGCCGCTCAGTCGCTCTCCGATGTGCTGAGGAATGCTTCTGGTGTCGTCACGCGGCCGGGGCCGCTTGGTGTGCCGAGTTACACGATTCGCGGGTTCTCGGCATCCAACCTGACCTCAGACGGGCTCGCCACGGTGGGCTCGGCGCCCAACGTCACGCCGACGATCGCCATCTCGAGCGTGGAAGTGGTCAAGGGGCCCTCGGCCATCGTGAATGGCAACAGTCCGCCGGGAGGCGTCATCAATCTCGTCAAGAAAACGCCGCAGGCCGAACCGTTTCACGAAATCCAGGTGGGCTACGGCTCCTACGGCAGCGAGCAGATCGCGCTGGACAGCACGGGCGCCATCACCGCCGACAAGAAGCTTCGGTATCGCTTCATCATCTCGGGTGAACGGGTCGGCCAGAATTCGATGGGATATGACGGCGAGAGAAATTTCTACTTTGCCCCGACCCTGGAATGGAAGGATTCGACCACGGATCTGACGGTGGGCTATGAGCGCACGGTCAATCGCGAGCCGGTTCCCCCGTTCACCGTCGGCTATGCCAAGGGCGATATCTATCGAAACTATATCGACAGGCCGCTGGGTACGTCGTCCGACCATTTCGGCGCGCAAACGGACAATATTTTCATTCACCTCGAACAAAAGCTCGGCACGGCGCTGACCTTCGTGAGCAAGGGTTCCTATACGCGAACCCAACAAACGCAGCAAGCCTGGACAACGGCGACGCCGCTCTCGGCGACCAACGGCACGTTGTTCCACAACTTCGATTCGGTCTCGGATTTCTACAGTTGGAGCTTCCAGAATTACCTGCGAGCCAAGTTCAATATCGGCGCTGCGAAAAATACGGTGATTGCGGGCTGGGACGTTCTGCGCTACAGCCAGCATCAGTCTGACACCACGACATCGAAATTCATTTCCATTCCGAATGTCTTCGGCTCATTTACGCTTCCGTCTCCCGACACCGGAAACGTGATGCCGAATAACACTACCTACTTCACTCAAACCGGTTTATATCTACAAGATCAGTTTTCCTACAAGAATTTCCATGCGCTTGCGTCCGTGCGCCGGGATACCTATCTGACACATGCGACCTACGCCGGTAACCCCCCAGCGGGAAGCCATCAGAACGCCTATAGCCCGAGCCTCGGCCTGCTCTACGAACTGACGTCCGAGGTTGCCGTCTACGCCAGCTACAACCGCGGCTTCCAGCCGGGCACGGCGCTTCAATTCGGTGGCGGTGTGCTCCCCCCGCAAATCAGCCAGCAAGTCGAAGTGGGCATGAAGTTCAATCTCCTGGACGACAAGCTGGCCATCACGACCTCGGCCTACCGCACCTCGTTCAGCAACTACAACATCAACGATCCGCTCCATCGCGGTTTCTCTATTCCCGTCGGCGGCGCCGTCAGCCGGGGATTCGAAGCGGAGATCAACGGCCAGCCGCTGCCCGGCGTCAACGTGGTCGGCACGTACACGTACAACGACTTCGTGCAGCCCTCCGCTGCCAAGATCGCGGTAAACCTGCCCAAGAACAGCGCCAGCCTGTGGACGACCTACAACTTCCAGACCGAAAAGCTCCAGGGTTTCGGGGTCGGCGCGGGGCTGTTCTTCGCGAGCGGGCAGTACATCGGCTCGGGCTCGGCGTATCGCATCCCCAGCCAGGTGGAGACGGATCTCGGCCTGTTCTATCGGAAGAAGGGGTACGGCTTGAATCTTTCGATCAAGAACGTGTTCAACCGCAAGCTCTACTACAGCAGCACGTCGGCCGCCATGATTCCGATGGGTCCGGAGCGGACGGTCATGCTGACCGGAACCTATGACTTCTGATTCCTTGCCCGGCCGCCCCTGGGATGACGTCGCCGTGCGCGAGAACACGTCCCAGGCACCCTATGCGCGCACACGCCGCATCGCGTGTGCCGCAGGGGTGCTGCTCGCGCATGCGCTGGGGCTGTACGTTGCAGTCCACCAGAGTGCGGTGACGCTCAGGCTCGAGGCGGGACGTCCCGCAGGCGGCACGGTGCAGGTGCAACTGGTTGCCGCGCCGGCGCCGCGGCCCGCGCCAACCCCGCCTGCGCCGCCGAAGCCGCGCACCGAGCCGCCGAAACCCGTGGCGCCGGCGAAGCCGGAAAAGGTGCACGTGCTGGCGTCGCACGCGCCGAGCCCGCGCACGGTGGAAGCGGCGCCGCAGGACGCGCCGAAACCCGCCGAAACGCGGCCGGTCGCGCCGGTGCCCGCGCCGCGTCCCGCACCTGAAGCGGCGCCGGCCCAACCTGTCGCGCAACCCGCGCCGGGGCCGAACCTGCTGGACGCACCGAAGCAAATCAGCGCGGGCGAGTTGAAGCAGTTGGGATGCCAGATGCCGCGACCCGACTACCCGGCGAAAGCGCGACGGCTGCAACAGGAAGGCACCGTAGTCGTGCATCTGAGTATCGGTACCGACGGCGCGGTGACGTCCGCGCGCGTGGCGCAGAGCAGCGGTTCGCCGCTGCTCGACGCGGCCGCCGTCGCGGCGATCCGTGCCGGCCGCTGTCATCCGTACGAGACCGCGGGCATCGCGCGCTCGGTCGAAGCTACCCAACCCATCGCATTCAACCTGAACGACTGAACCCGCACCAATCGGAGCAACACATGGAACAGTATGGCATCGCCAACGTCTGGCAACAGGGCGACTTCGTCACCCGCTTCATCTTCGTTTTCCTGATCGGCATGTCCGTCGTCTCATGGTTCGTGATACTGACGAAAGGATTTTCCAATCGGCGCCTCGAATCGCTCGGCAAGCGCGCGCAAACGGGTTTCTGGTCCAGTGCGTCGGATCAGCGACGGCATCGCGGCGCTGGGCGAGCGCGGCGACAATCCTTATCGTGCGCTGGTGCTTGCCGGGCGCGAAGCGAATGAACAGCATGCGGGCAACGAACCATCGATGCAAGGCAGCCTGAGCGCGAGCGAATGGGTGGCGCGCGGGCTGCGCAACGCATTCGACGACGAAGTCGCGCGCCTGCAGAACGGCCTGGCCGTGCTGGGCTCGATCGGCAGCACCGCGCCGTTCGTGGGGCTGTTCGGTACTGTCTGGGGTATCTATCACGCACTCATGGCGATCGGTATGTCGGGGCAGGCCAGCCTCGATCACGTTGCCGGCCCGGTGGGCGAGTCGCTCGTGATGACGGCGATCGGGCTGTTCGTCGCGATTCCGGCGGTGCTCGGCTTCAACTACGTGAACCGCGGCAACAAGCGCGTGAGCCATCGGCTGAACCGCTTCGCGCACGAGTTGCACGTGTATTTCGTCACCGGCGCGAAGGCCCGTGCCGATGCCAGCCGGCCGGTCGGCGCACCGGTCGCGGCCAAGCGCGCCACGCCCAACCTGGCCGCCTGAAGGAGCCCGCCATGTCAATGATTACCGATGGCGGCGGCGACGAAGGCGTCATGAACGACATCAACATGACGCCGCTGATCGACGTCATGCTGGTGTTGCTGATCATCTTCATCGTGACGCTGCCCGTCATCAACAAGGCGGTGAAGGTCGATCTTCCGCAGGCGGCCGCGCAGCCGGCCGTGTCGAAAACGCAGGACATCGATCTGTCGATCACCGCCGACAAGACGGTGCTGTGGAACAAGCAGCCGGTCGACGCGGATGCATTGAAGGCACGCGTGGCCGAGGCCGCGGCGCAGGGCGAGCCGCCCGCGGTCAACATCAACGCGGATCAGCACGTCGAGTACGGCAAGGTCGCGACCATTCTGGCGGCGCTCCAGGGCGGTGGTCTCAACAAGATCAACTTCGTGATGCAACCGCCCGAGGCGCACCAATGACGGTGAACGGCGCTTTCCCCGTTGACCGCGCGGAAGACGCTCAAGCGCGCCGCCGCTTTCCGCCGGTGTGGCGCCTGCTGCTGCCGTACTGGCGTACGCGCGAAGGCGTTTTCTCGCTGATGTTGCTGATGCTCGTGATCGGGTCGAGTTGGGCCACGACGTACGTGATGCTGTGGAACAACAACTGGACCGGCATGTTCTACGATGCGATCGGCGCTTCCCGATTCAAGGTGCTGCCGGAGCTGCTCGTGCGTTTCCTGCTCGTGGCGATGGCCGGCGCGGTCGTGCATATTACCGGAGCGGTGCTGCAGCAAATCGTGCAGATTCGCTGGCGCCGGTGGCTCACGACGTGGCTCGCCGAAAAATGGCTCGCACGCAACAACTATTACCGGATCGAACGCGACCGGGAACTCGAGAACGTCGATCAGCGTATCGCGGAAGACGTGAAGCTGTTCGTCAACGACACGCTGCTGCTGGGTCTCGGGCTTCTTTCAGTACCGGTCAGCATCGTATCGTTCAGCGTCGTGCTGTGGCGCATGGGCGGCCCGTTGCAGATACATGTCGGCGGATCGTCGTACGTATTGCACGGTTATCTGGTGTTCGCCTCATTTGCCTACACCGGCGTCATTTTCGCGGCGACGCACTATCTGGGCCGCAGGCTCATCACGCTGACGGCGAGACAGCATCGTCTCGAGGGCGATTTTCGCGTGCTCATGGTGGGCGTGCGTGAATTCGCGGAACAGATCGCGTTTTTTCGGGGGCAAACGTCCGAGCAGGGGCGTCTGCAGGCATCGTTTCGCTTCGTGGTATCGAATCTCTACGCGACGCTGTGGGTGAATACGCGCCTCTCGTTCTTCACCAGTATCGTCGGCCAGTTCAGTTCGGTCATTCCGATCGTTCCGACCTTGCTGATGCTGCCGCAGCTGATGTCGGGCGGGCTGACGCTCGGCGGGCTGATGAAAGCGAACAGCGCATTTAATTCCGTCACGGGGTCGCTGGCATTTTTTTGGCAAGCCTATCCGGGTTTTACGTCGTGGCGTGCAGAGGCCAACCGTTTGCGCGAATTCCTGCATGTGAGCGAGCATGAGCCGCGGCAGGACATCGCGCTTCACGAAAGCCGCACCGGAGCGGTCGCTGCGAGCGGGCTCGTCTTGCGCGACGCGTCCGGCGACACACTGTCGCGCGTGCCCGACTTCGTGCTCCTGGCCGGCCGGCGGTGCCTCGTGCGAGGTCGCTCGGGATGCGGGAAAAGCACGTTGCTGCGCGCGCTGGCCGGCCTATGGCCCTACGGCGAAGGCACGATCGTGCGTCCGGCAGCCGGCACGTTCTTCTTGCCGCAACGCAGCTATATCCCGCCGGGCTCGCTGAAGGCGGCCGTGACCTATCCGCGCGACGCTTCGGCGTACCCCGACAGCGAATGCGAGGCACTGCTGCACGCATGCGGATTGTCGGCCTATGCGCCCTTGCTCCATGTCGAGGACCGCTGGAGCACACGGCTGTCCGGCGGCGAGCAACAGCGCGTGGCATTTGCGCGCGTGCTGCTCGCCAAACCTTCCACGGTGTTCCTCGACGAATGCACGTCCGCACTCGATAGCCAGAGCGAGAAGGAACTTTACGGTTTGCTAATCGAGCGTTTGCCTCAGGCCACGGTCGTCAGCGTCGCGCATCGCAAGGAACTGCTGGCGTTTCACGACACGACGCTCGATTTTCCCGCACCGGCGGCACCGGAAGCACGACAGGACGCGGCCGACGAAGCGAAGGATTCAAACGCCGGCAGCCGCGCATACGTCGGAACGCAACTGTGCTGAGCGCCACGATCCCAACCGACGCCGTGCATTTGAACACTGTGCGGCGCGCCAACAAACGAAACAGGACAAGATCGATCCATGAGCAATCTGAAAGCAGTGACGCTGGAAACCATCGAAGCCGACGTGATCAACAACCCGCTGCCCGTACTGGTCGACTTCTGGGCGCCCTGGTGCGGTCCGTGCAAGGCGCTCGCGCCGACGCTGTCGAAATTGAGCGAGCAATTTGAAGGCAACGTGGCGTTCGTGAAGATCGACGTGGACGAGAATGCAGGCGTTCGCGAACGATTCGGCGTTCGCGGTATTCCGACGCTGATCCTGCTGCGCGGCGGCAAGGAGCTCGGCCGCGTGGTCGGTAATCGCTCCGCCACGCAACTGGCCGGCTTCATCGACAACCACCTCGGCTCCGTGACGGCGTTGCCGGCGGCGATCGCCGTTGCACCGAACGCATTCGGCGGCAACGCCCAGCTCAAGACGGAGCGCCTTGCCGCGTTGCGCGTGTGGCTGGATCGCAAGCGAGCCGCGCCTTCCGAAGCGATATGGGACGGCGAAATCGGCAGCGCCATTCAGTTCGTCTGCAACACCGCGGACATGGACGATTGCGCAAGAACGCTGGGTATTCCGGCCAACGTGCTGGCCGTGGTGGAATCGCTGTCGAGCTATCGCAGTATCCATCTGAACGGAGCGGAGTTCGTCGCGCAGTGGCTTGACGCCGTTCCGGTGGGAGCGAATCTCTCGCGGCTGCCGCAAATGCTGGTCACGGATCTGCTGTCCGGCGGCGAGATGTCTGAGTTGATCGGCGACGATGCGGCGTTGCTGTCGATTCGCGACCGGCTTGTCGCGCAGCATGATCCGGCGCGGGCGGCAGGGCCGCTCGACTCGGAACTGGCCGCGATCAAGCAGGCGCTCGCGAAGGCCGACGCTGCGGCAGCCGGCGCCGCACACGCGTTGGCGACAAGGCTTCTCGTGTTGGTCGCTCAGCCGCTCGGCGATGCCGCGATCGTCACCGATTTCATATTCGGGCTTGCGGGCGCGCGTTGGGAATTGTTACGCGCGGCCTGCAACTGGACGCCCGACGACGACCGGCGCTTCATGCAACTCGCGGACGAAACGTCGAAGCGCGCGGTGGAGCGCGGCGAAGAAGCTTCGCGAGGCGAGAAGGCCCTCGAGCGGATCGAGTTGGTGGATTCCTCACTCATCGCGCGGTTTCGGTCTCACTACGGTGAGGGCACGAAGGCCATGAAAACGGTCGGCACGAGCATCGGCGATCGTTTGATCGGGCTGACGCAGCGCTGCGCGTAAGTCATCTGAGAAAAAGCGCGCGTCGAACGTAAATTCCGGATACGCCGGCGTGCGCGCAAAACGATTCCACGAATTCGCGAGACGGCGATTTCTTTCGTAAAAAAATTCCGATCGCGCCCGATAGACTATTTCCAATGTGCTCCCGGTCGACATGACGCGAAAACGTCTCGGCAGACGGGCAGGCGCGTGGGGCACACGACAATTCAACACTCGGAGTGGTTTCCATGCATGACGGCGGTACGCAATGGCGCGACGTGAAATCCGATCTGGAGGCGGCGGCCGAATGTGCGCTCGATCTGGCACGACGAGCAGGGGCCGACGGCGTCCGTGTGGAGGTCGATCATGTCGAATCGCGGACGGCGACCGTGCGCAACCGGATGCCGACCGAACGGAGCCTTCGACTGTCTTCATCTATCTCGCTCGCGGTCTATCGCAATGGCCGACGCGGCGCGACGACCTCGTCCGATTTGTCCCCCGACGGCCTTGCCGGTGCGGTGGCGGCCGCCATCGACATCGCGTCGGTCACGGACGTCGATGTTGCTGCCGGCCCGGCCCCGGCGGACTTGCTCGCCAGGGACTTCATCGATCTGGACTTGTATCATCCGCTCGATCTGTCGCTCGATGACATGCTCGACGATGCCCGTCGCGTGGAAGAGGCCGCGTTTTCCACGAGCCCTGCCATCGTGACGACCAACGGCGCCAGCGTCGGAACTTCCGCGGGGTTGTCGCTGCTCGCGACCAGCGAGGGGTTCGGGCACAGCGTGCCGTGGTCCGCGCATTTCGTGTCGTGCATGCCTATCGCGGCCGGCACTGGCGAGAAACAGATGGGATTCTGGAGCGACGGCGCGCGCGCTTATGCCGATCTCGACGCACCCGCGCGGATCGGCACGCAAGCCGCAACGCGCGCGCTCGCGCTGCTGGGCGGCACGCAGATTGAAACGCAGCGTTGCCCCGTGTTGTTCGAGCCGATGGCCGCGATGTCGCTGCTCGGCGAGTTCGTCAACGCGGCATCCGGCGATGCGCTTTATCGGGCGGGCTCGTACCTGACTCGCCGTCTCGGCACCCCAGTCTTTGCCGATCACATTCAGTTATACGAAGATCCATTCGTCTCCAGGGGAATGGCGAGTCGCTGCTTCGACTCCGATGGCGTTGCCGTCTCTCGGCGATCGGTTGTCGAGTCAGGCGTGTTGCGCGGCTATTTTCTTGGCTTGTACGCGGCCCGGCGTCTCGGCATGGCGCCGACCGGCAACGGCTGGGGCCCGCACAACCTCGAAGTGCTCAGTGCGAAAACCACGAACTCGGACGGGATCGACGCGATGCTGGAAAGGCTCGATCGCGGCCTGTTCGTCACCGAGATGGCAGGCGGCGGCGTAAATCGGCTGACCGGCGATTTCTCGCGTGCCGCGAAGGGGTTCTGGGTGGAGAACGGCCAGATCCGTTTTCCGGTCACCGGTATCACGATCGCGTCGAATCTGAATGCGATGTTTTCCGGCCTGCTCGCCGTGGGGGCCGACACCGTGACCAGAGGAAGCTTCCGCACGGGTTCGTGGCTGATCGATGAAATGAGAATCGGCGGCAGCTGACGCGCGCGATGCGCGGCCATCCTTTCCTGTCACATACCGGTACGACACCATGCTGGACACGCACGAAACCCTGACTGACACCCGCGGCCCCTCGCTCGACGACATGCGTCACGCGGCGTATGCCGGGCTGCTCGACAAACACGGCATCGACGAAACGCATTTGTTCGCCGCGCTGAACAGCGCGCTCGGGCAGTCCGGCGACTTTGCCGACATCTATCTGAAGGAGTCGATCGCCGAATCGTGGTCGCTCGAAGGCGGCGCCGTGCGGGGCGGCGCCTGGCAGTGCGATTCGGGATTCGGCATTCGCGTGCTGAACGGCGAGGAGACGACGTTCGCAAGTTCGCAACGAATCGGGGCGGACGCGTTGCGCACGATCGCGCGGCAGATTCGGTCGGGACCGGAGGTTCTTTCCCGCGTAACGCCTCGCGGCGAACCAGCCGGCTCCGCGGCGGCGCGATCGATCTATCTTCCGAGCGCCTCACTCGGCGCGATCGGCGCGGAGCGGAAACTCGCGCTGCTCAAGCGCGTCGACGAACTGGCGCGTTCGAAGGATCGGCGCGTGGTCGAGGTCAACGCCATGCTCGCCGCGACGCACGAGACGGTGTGGATCGCGCGTTGCGACGGACTCGGCGTCGGCGACGTGCGACCCATGCTGCGACTGGCGATCAACGTTCGGGTCAAATCGGGCGACCGGGTCGAAAGCGCGAGCGGCGGGATCGGCGGCCGCTACGAGCTCGCTTCGTGGTCGGACGACGACCTCCGCACGCTGGTGTACGACCGCGTCGAAGCCGCGCTGACGAAACTCGATGCACGGCCCGCGCCGGCGGGAACGATGACCGTCGTCGTCGGGCCGGGCTGGAACGGCGTGCTGTTGCACGAAGCCGTGGGCCATGGTCTCGAGGCCGACGGCATACGGCGCAAGACGTCGGTGTTCGCGGGCCGCGTCGGCGAGCAAGTGGCGGCGCGCAACGTCACCATCGTCGACGACGGCACGCTCGAAGGCCGCCGCGGCTCCCTCAATGTCGACGACGAGGGCTGTCCGACGCAACGCACGGTGTTGATCGAGGACGGCGTGTTGCGCGGCTGCATGCAGGACTCGCTCAACGCGCGGCTGATGAACATGCGGCCGACGGGCAATGGCCGCCGCGAGGGCTATGCGGTGTTGCCGATGCCGCGCATGACCAACACGTTCATGCTCAATGGCGATCGCGAGCACGACGAGATCATTGCGTCGGTGAAGCGCGGGATATACGTGGCGGGGCTCGAGGGCGGGCAGGTCGACATCACGAGCGGGCAGTTCGTGTTCGAGGCGTCAGAAGCATTCCTGATCGAAAACGGCAAGCTCTGCGCACCCGTGAAAGGCGCGACGATCACCGGCAACGGGTTGGAAACGATTCAGAAAATCAGCATGGTCGGCAACAACCTCGAACTCGACACGGGCCGCGCCGTGTGCGGCAAGGCCGGCCAGTCGGTGCCCGTGAGCGTGGGGCAGCCTACCGTTCGCGTGGACGACATGACGGTCGGCGGAACGGCATGACGAATGCGTGCGGACGGATGGCGAACCGAAGATGAGAGGGTGGACGCAGCGTCTCGACCAGTCGAGGGTCCGGTCGCGGGCGGACAAGACGGAACTTCTGCCTTTACCGAAAACCATTCGCGATGCGCTTTCGCTGGAGTATCACCTTCAGCTCGAAGCGCTGCGCGCCGGGGCTGGCTCGCTGACCGCGCTGCGCATCCTGCTGCGCGTGGCGATGGCCGCCGCGATGCTGCGCGAGCTCGGCTACGGTGGGCGACACCTGCATGCGGCCGACGAATACGAACGTATCGCCGGCGATGCCTATGAATCGGGAGAGGAAGGCCGCTACGGATTCGATCCGGCCGCCTTTCGCCTGTTCGCGGCGCTCGTGACGGATCACGACTCGCAACTCGAGACAGCGCCCGTCCGGGTGATCGACATCGTCGCACGGCAACTGGAGCGACCCGGTACGGCGCAGTGAAAGCGGCATGTTCGCGACAACGAACGGCAGGGAAGAAGGTCAGCCGGCAGCCGAGCGCCGACGCGGGTGCCGCCGGCTCATGTCATCAGATAGCACTGCGTCAAGGCCTGCGCGATATATTTGCGCACCATGCTCACCGACACGCCGAGCCGCTCGGCGATTTCAGCGTGCGTGAGGCCGTCGATCTGACTCATCACGAAAGCGCTTTTCGCGTTGGGTGACAGGCCGTTCAACGCCTGATCCACGAGCAAGAGCGCCTGTGTCACTTCCGCCATGCTTTCCGCCGACGGGGTGACGGCTTCTTCCCGATGGGCAAGCGTTTCCAGATACGCGCGTTCCAGGTCGCGGCGGCGCCACATTTCATAGGTGAGGCGCTGGGCGATGACCGTGAGAAAGGCGCGTGCATCGCGCACCGCTGTCAGGTCCTGCATACCGGCAAGTTCCGCGAACGACGACGACGCGAGATCCTCCGCATCGGCAGGCGAGCCGACGCGCCTTTGCAGTTTCGACTTCAGCCATGCATAGCTCGCGCGGAATTCACTCGTCAGCCATGCCGCGCGCGAGCGCGTGCGTTCGTCGTCGACATCGCATCTCGTGGGGGAGCCACTGATCGGTGAACTGTAATTCATATGAAACGGATTCCTGGACCCGCGGCGTCAAGACATGCAAGCGTGCACGAAAACAGCACATGAAGAAGCGCACATTATTTGCGCCGCCACGCCTCTGGAAGTGACAACGCCTCTGCGCAGCGCCCAGGCTTGAGTATGCCATTACAAAAACCACCGGAGTCAAAGTGGTTTGAAACCAACGCAATATTTTGCGCCGTCGTTTCGCCGTCGAAGGAACCCGCCGTCATCGGTCGATAAGTCTGATGAATACGCGAACGATACGGACACCGCATCATCGAGGGAACCAAGGAATCGTGGAATCGTTATGAGGTCACGCTCGGAACGGGCGCGGGGAATTCGCGGCATCCTTTCGGTTGGAGGCCGCTTCTGAGCCGCATTGACGTGGACATGGCACATGCGTGTTTCAATCCGCGCCCGAGCGTGACGTGACGATCGCCGTCGAGCTTAGGCGGCGTATGGTCCGACCGCGGACGTTCCGTTATCGACAACGACGCGTATCGACACGCGAATGACGGGCTGCGATTACACGAGACTATGAGGTGGGCCAAACATGTATTGGCCTTCGGGGGCAACGCCAGCCCGGTGCCAGCATGAACAGGCCCCAAGCGCCAATTGCCACGCGACCTGCTTCACTCCGCATCGTCAATGCGGCCCGTCGTGCCTGATCCCAGCCGCATCGAGCTGCCGAAGTTTCGCGTACAGCGTCGTGCGCGAAATGCCGAGCTGTCGCGCGGCCGCCGACACGTTGCCGTCGTGCTCGTCGAGCGCGCGCCGGATCGCATCGAGCGACTGTTCGTGCAGGCTCGCCTGCGGGCCGGCGGCCGACGTGACGTTGCACACGTCGGCAGCGTCTTCGAGCACATCGGCGTGACGCGCCCTCGTCGCCCGGTCGAGCGGCGCACGCACGGTGCGCACCCATACGTGGCTACCATCGTCGCGCGCGATCCGCTGCGGCGTGCGTGCCGGTGTCAGCAACCGGCGCTGCTGCGCGGGCGTCGCGCCCGGAAACAGTTGCCGGAGATCGACCGACGCCACCGGCCCGGCGGGCGCGAGGTCGAGCATCTGGCGGGCCAGGCGGCTCACCGCGCGCACGCGGCCCGCTTCGTCGAGCGCGATGACGCCGGCGAGCGGCGTGCCGAGCCAGCGCGGATCGAATTGCACCTGCAGCAGATGGCAGTCGCGCAGCATCGCATAGAGCCGCTGTTCGGCGGACAGCGATGCGTGCCGGAATGACTCGCGCAACTGCGCGATATTACGCCGGCCGACGCCGGTGATATCGAGCGCGCCGATCACTTCGCCGTCGAAGCCCACGAGCGGCACCGCAAGACAGAACACCCGCGACAACTCGTCGAGATAGTGCTGCGCGCCCGCGACGACGGTTTCGGCGCCGTCGTGAATTACGCAGCTCGGCGCGGTCGTGCCGATGTTCGGTTCGACGATCCGGCGCCCGGCGACGATCGGCGTCAGCAGCGCGTCGTCGCATTGCGGGCTGCGGCGCGCATGGACGATCGTGCCGTGCGGATTGACGCACATGATCGTCCATTCGCTGCCGCCGAATGCGGCCCACAGCGGCTCGATCTCCTGCGCGACGCAGCGGGTGAGCCGCCGGTCCGCGCGCGATTCGTCCGGTTCGCGCTGCATTTCATAGCGGGCGGTTTGCCAGGGCCGCAGCCCGGCGTCGCGCGAACGCAGCCACGAACGCGCGACGCTGGCCGGCAACGCCGTTTCCGGCAGCGGCTCGCCCGCGGCGAAGCGGGCGCGGAGCCGGTCGAGGTCGACCGGCCGTGAAAGGGATTCAGGGGCCGTGTTCACGCTGCGCTCCATTTGAAGTCGAGGTCCGGGCCAGGCGTGTCGGCCTGGCGTGTCGCGCGAATGCGTAATATAGCCCGGCGCCTGAAGGCGGGTATTTTCCCGGGAAGGGGCGCCGCCGTGTGCGGGCGATGTGCGTCGGCGTGCGGCCGGCGGCGCCTGTTGCGTTCAATGCGGCAAACGCAGGATCGGTTTGAGCGTGCTGCCGTTGCTGCTGTCCTCTGTCGCCTGGTTGATCTGGTCGAGCGGATAGAACTTCACCAGCCGGTCGAACGGAAACCGCCCTTGCAGATACAGCTGCACGAGCTGCGGAATGAACGTCTGCGGCACGCTGTCGCCTTCGACGATGCCGCGGATCGTGTGGCCGCCGAGCAGCAGGCTGTTCACGTCGAATTCGGCCTTGGTGCCGAGCTTCGGCGCGCCGACCACGCCCATCGTGCCGCGCGAGCCGAGCGCGTCGATCCCTTGCGACAGCACGGCCGGCAGCCCGGTCGATTCGAGTGCGAAGTCGACGCCCCCGCTGGTGATCTCCCGGATCGCGTCGACCACGTCGACCTCCCGGCTGTTGAGCGCGTGCGTCGCGCCGAGCTCCAGCGCCAGCGCGAGCCGCGACGGCACGATGTCGACCGCGATGATCGTCGTTGCGCCGGCGATGCGCGCGGCCATCACCGCGCTCATCCCGACCGCGCCCGCGCCGAAGCTCGCGAAACTGCTGCCGGTGCGTACCGCGAGCGAATTGATGACGGCGCCCGCACCGGTCTGGATTCCGCAGCCGAGCGGGCCGAGCAGTTCGAGCGGCGCTTCCTTCGGCACCTTGATCGCGTTGTTCTCGCGGGCGAGCGCATAGCTCGCGAACGACGACTGCGCGAAGAAATGATCGTGCAGCGGCTGGCCGGATGTGTCACGAAGCGCGGTCTGCCCGTCCGCGTCGGCGCCGCCGAAGTTCAGCGCGAAGAACTGCCGGCAATACGCGCCGTGACCGCCGACGCACGACGTGCAGTGGCCGCACGCGCCGTAGGTCAGCACGACGTGGTCGCCCGCGGCAAG
>NZ_BCPO01000210.1:0-10318 GCF_016586105.1 Burkholderia sp. E168m15 | reverse complement strand
GATAGTACTGGTCGCGCACGATCAGGTCGGTATGGCACAAGCCGGTCGCGACGACGCGCACCAGCACCTCGTCGCCGCGCGGCGCGCGGATGCGGGCCGCTTCGATCGAGAAGGGCGCGCCGGCGGCGCGCGCGACGGCCGCGGTGACGGCGCGTGTGTCGTGTTCGGTGTACATGGTCGGTCTCCTCGTCAAATCGGATACGGCGGCGCTTCGCCCTTGATCGTCAGCCACTGCCACTGCGTGAATTCCTCCCAGTTTGCCGCACCGCCGATGCTCGAGCCATTGCCCGATGCGCCGACGCCGCCGAACGGGTTGATCACTTCGTCGTTGACCGTCTGGTCGTTGATGTGCAGCAGCCCCGTGTTCAGGCGCTCGCCGATCCGCAGTGCGCGGCCGACGTCGGCGGACAGGATCGCCATCGACAGCCCGTATTCGGTCCGGTTCGCGAGCGCGATCGCGTCTTCGTCGGTATCGAACGGCACGACGATCGCGACCGGCCCGAAAATCTCCTCGTCGAACGCCGGATTGCCCGGCGCGACGCCACTCAGCACGGTCGGCTCGAAGAACAGGCCGCGATGGCCGCCGCCCGTCTCGACGCGTGCGCCCGCGCGGCGGGCCGCATCGACCACGCTCGCCGCATGGTCGCGTTGCGCGGCGTTGATCAGCGGGCCGAGGCCGACGTCACCGGTGGCCGGGTCGCCGAAGCGCAGGCTGCGCGCCTTCTCGACGAGCTTCGCGACGAAGCGGTCGTGAATCGCGCGCTGTACGAGCACGCGGCCGGTCGCCATGCAGATCTGGCCTTGATGCAGATACGCACCCCATGCAGTGTTGGCGACCGCGCGGTCGAGGTCGGCATCGTCGAGCACGATCAGCGAGTTCTTGCCGCCGAGTTCGAGCGATACCTTCTTCAGGTGGCGGCCGGCGGCTTCGCCGACCTTGCGCCCGGCCGCGGTGGAGCCGGTGAACTGGATCATCGCGACGTGCGGATCGGCGACCAGCGCCGCGCCGGCCGCGCCGTCGCCGGGCAGCACGTGCAACACGCCTTCGGGCAGGCCGGCGAGCTCGAACACGCGGGCGATCGCGACGCCGCCGCACACGGCGGTGCGCGGATCGGGCTTCAGCACGACCGCGTTGCCGAGCGCGAGCGCGGGTGCCACCGCGCGTATCGCGAGGTACAGCGGGAAATTGAACGGCGAGATCACGCCGACCACGCCGCGCGGGCGGCGGCGCGCGAGCGACAGCCGGCCGGCCGCCGACGGCAGCACTTCGCCGGCCGCGCGTGATGGCAGCCCGGCCGCTTCGTGCAGCGCCTTGATCGTGACGGACGTTTCGAATGCCGCCTTCGCGCGCGTCGAGCCGCTTTCGCGCACGAGCCAGTCGACGATCGCGTCGGCGTGCGTTTCGGCGACGGCTGCGGCGCGGCGCAGGACGGCTGCGCGGTCGTCGTAGGGCAGGGCGAACCAGGCGGGCTGGGCGCGGTGCGCGGTAGCTGATGCTTCGGCGATGGCCGAGCTGTCGGCAAGACCGATGCGGCCGAGCGTGTTGCCGGTCGCCGGCTCGATCACGTCGGCCGCCTGTGGGCTCGCGTGCCAGCGGCCGGTGAAGATCTTGCCGCGCCAGATGTCGGTGTCGAACAGTGCGGGGGTATTGCTATCCATGTGCGCTCCTGGGGATTTCGGATCGGCCGGATCGTTGCGTGAGCGTCGATCGGCATGCGCGCGAGGGTAGGGGACGGCGGTGAAACGGGGGTATCCGGGTTTTTTCCCATCCGTCGCGCCCGCATGGATTGGCGGGTGAATACGATTCGGTGTGCGGAAATTGAACAGTTGCCGTGTGGACTTTTGCCGCACGCCGCGTGATGACGTGGCAGATATTGCCGGTGCGGCATCGGCCGTTCACCGTCACCGTCTGGAGCCGCCGCGTCCAACCGCCGGCAGCAAGCTTATCGCGAGCGGTCGGGTACGCCAGGATTTACCGGCCGAGTGGTTCGAGTTCAACGGGGGCGACAGAAGTCGGAAGTGAAGAGGCGTCAGTTGCATCGAGCACGGGATGCCTTCAGATCGCGGGGCGCAGGCAGACCGAACTTGGTAAATAGCCTTGCCAGGTAGGACGGCGATTCGATCCCTACGCTCAGGGCTGCCGACAGCACGGTCGTGCCGGGAACATTCAAGAGCGAACGCGCGCGCATGACCCGTTGCCGGAGCTGATAATCGGTGAGGCTTTCGCCGGTCTCCTCGCGGAAGATCCGGGTGAGATGACGTCGCGATATGGCGAATTCCGAAGCGATTGTCTCGATATCGATCCGCTCAGCCAGCATGACGTCAAGGTACGCCTTGATTTCACTGACCAGTTGCCCGCGCGAAACCTTCGGATTGGCATCGCTCGGTGCGGCGCCGAGCACCGCCGCCACGCACGCCGACGCAATCAGCCGATCGACCAGATCGTTCTGATACCGCGCCATATCGTGTGCTTCCTCCGTTTCGTCGCCCGCGTCGAACTGTGTTTGCAAACGCAGTGCCCCAAGCAGAGCAGGCGGCGGCACGCAGTAGCGCGGTGCATCGCCCCCGGCGATCCGGACATTGGATTTGCGCGCACAAAACGAAACGAAGTCGCGCTCCGCATAGACGGCCGTATGGCAGTGCTCTCCGGGATTGCTCGCCGTGTCGTGAAAAATCCCGGCAGGAACCATCGCAAGCACGCCGGCGCCGATGCGTTGCGAATGCTTTGAACACTCCGAAGTCAGCGTCAGCGTGCCTTGACTCGGCAGCAGGAACATGAACTCTTCGTGCTCGTGCCACGACGTCACGTAATCGGCCATCGTGATGCGACGGGTCGCAGCCACGCGGTCGGCGGGAATGTGCGATTTGGACGTCTGATAAAACATGGCGGGAACCTGCGACTTGGGACTTTATAAGGAATGGGCAACGCGCTGACGCCAATCGCCATGGCCCGATAGTGAGCATGTTCCGGCCCAAATGGAAGCGAATAAAAAACGCAGGCCGTGCATGCTGCGAGGGACGGCGGACTAGCCTTCCCGCCGGCTTCACAAAAGGCGGCACACCGATAGGCGGAGTTAATTAGGGAGCAAGCGCATGAGCATCGTACAACGTGTGCGGCTTGTACGGGTATTTTCCACCACCGACGAGGGCGGCAATCCGGCCCCGGTTGTGCTCGACGCGAACGGCTGGTCCGACGCGCAAATGAAAGAGGTGGCCCGCGCGTATGGTCTGGAAAGCGGGTTTGTGATGCGCGCCGTCGATCCGCACCATGATTTCCGCTTCCGCTTTTTTGTGCCCAACCACGAGATGGAGATGTGCGGACACGCGACGCTGGGCGCATTGTGGCTGCTGCGTCGCACAGGCGCATGGCGCACGAACACGGCGCTGATTGAAACGCTGAGCGGCAGCGTCGACGCGCGGTACGACGCGTCCGACGCGCGGATCGAAGTCAGTCAGCCGGCGGGACGCGTCGAGCCGGTTGTCGACGCGGCGCTCATTGCCAGGACACTCGATGCATTGAACCTCGATGCGGGCGATCTGTTGCCGCTCGGCATCGTCAACGCAACGACGAGCCGCACCAAAACGCTGGTGCCGGTCCGCACGACCTCACGGCTGAATGCGATCACGCCGAAACTCGACGTGATCGAAGCCCTATGCGACGCGCTGTCGTCGACCGGTCTGTATCCGTTTTCGCTGGATGCCGATGCACCGCACGTGTTCGACGCACGGCAATTCCCGCGCGCGTCCGGCTATCCGGAAGACGCGGCGACCGGCATCGCAGCGGCAGCGCTCCTGTACGGCGCGCATCGCTATGGGCTCGTCACCGGAGCGGGACGCGGCATCGTCGTGCGTCAGGGTGTGGCGATGGGACGTCCGTCCGCGATCACGGTGAACTTTCGCGATCCGGCCGATGAAAGCAGCGGTTGCTGGCTCAGTGGCCCGGTTAGTCTGATGGACGAGGCCTGAGTCATGTTGCTGGGCACACTCGAAGTCGATTTGTCGACGCGCTCGTTACGACGTGATGGGAAGGCTATCCATGTCGGTTCGCGTGCATTTGACGTGCTCGCGGTACTGTTGTCGGCGGCGGGACGTCTCGTCACGAAAGACGAGTTGATGGCCGCGGTCTGGCCCGGCACGGTAGTTGAAGAAAACAATCTGCAGGTCCATATTTCCGCGTTGCGAAAATTGCTCGGACCGCAACGCGACCTGATTGTGACCGTACCCGGTCGCGGTTACCAACTGACGCAGAGATCCGCCCCGACCGCGAATTTGACGCCGGCTACACCGCCCAGGCAGGCCGACAGCGATATTCCGCGACGGCACGGGGCGCTCACGGGACGCGACAGCCTGGTCTCCAATATTGCGGCAATACTGGACACGACGCATATATTGACACTGGTGGGCGCCGGGGGCGTCGGGAAAACGAGCGCGGCAATCGAAGTTGCTCATGCGGCAGTAAGCGGCCGTTTTGATATCACGCGTTTCGTCGCGCTTTCCGATGCCGCCTCTCCAGAAGCGGTCTTGCAGAAAATCGCGACGGCATTCGGCCTGCCGATACGGGACGACAGGTCGGAGGTCGACGCGCTAGTCGCAGCTTTGCCGCGAGACCGCACGCTGCTGGTGCTGGACAACGCCGAGCACGTCATCGATGCAGTCGCTCGACTGGTCGATTCAGTTTGCATGCGGCTTGGCAACTTGCGGGTACTCGTCACGAGCCGTGAGCCGTTGAGGGTATCAGGTGAGACTGTCTGCCACGTGCGTCCGCTCCAAGTGCCACGTCCGGAGTCATCCATCGCAGAGCTGCTGGATTGTGAGGCAGTGCAGATGTTCTTGCAGCGCGCGCGACAGTCGGGTTGCGACCTTGATACTTTAAGAAAAAGCGCTCGTCTCGTTGGCGATATCTGTCGTCGGCTCGACGGTAATCCACTGGCGATCGAAATGGCAGTCGGGCGTATCGGTGCATTGGGCGTTCGAGGTGTTCACGGATTTCTCGACGATCGCTTCAAGTTGCTGACGCGGGGATACCGGACGGCGCTTGCGCACCACCAGACGTTACAGGCCAGCTTCGATTGGAGCTTTGCGTCGCTGAGCCCGTCGAGTCAGAAGCTCTTGGGCCACGTTGCGGCATTCCAGCGTGCTTTTACTTTCGAGGCATTGCGCGCGCTGGTATGCGATGCGCGGTATACGCTGTCTGACGTTGCCGGCGACATTGCTGAACTGACCGAGAAGTCGCTGGTGAGTGTTGAGCCGGGTAACGGCGAACATCGATTCTTTCTTTCCGAATCCGCCCGAGCATACGCGTTGCAAAAGCGTCGCATCGGAGGGAAGGACATTCGAATGTTCGCGCACTATGCCGGCTACCACTTCAGTGCTTGTGACGAAGCGCCGACCATTGGAACGGATGCGTTCAACGAGAAAGTGGAAGAGCGGGAGCTTGCCTGCGCCATCTGAGCATGTAAGGCAATGGTAGGCCCGGACCCGCTGACGCGGCCTGAACGAATTGCAGCGAGCGGCCGGTCCCGCCCCACGGGCGGCATCGAAATACTCCTTCCCGTCGCGCCCCTCTGTCTCTTCAAGCGTGTGCACGCCAACCGCACCGCCATCGCGGTATGCCTGCGAGGAATGACTGTTATCGACGGCGCGTGCCTTCTTCGAGCGGGCGCTGACCTTCATCATTTGTTCACCGTCAACCACCAGGAGCAAAACGGTGAGCCACTTCCCAACCTACACGATCGATAACGCGCCGGCCGCGTCGAAGGCCAGCCTCGAAGACACGAAGCGCGCCTTCGGCTTCGTCCCCAACCTTCAGGCGCATATGGCGGAATCGCCCGCGCTGCTGGCCGGCTATTCGGCGCTGTGGGATCTGTTCTCGAAAAGCACGCTGACGCCGCACGAGCAACAGGTCGTCTACCTGACCTCGAACTTCGAGAACGACTGCCACTACTGCATGGCCGGTCACAGCACGCTGGCAAAGATGATCAAGATGGACGCAGGCGTGATCGCCTCGCTGCGCGCGGGCACGCCGCTGCCCGATGCCAAGCTCGAAGCGCTGCATCGCTTCACGACGCTCATGGTGCGTGAGCGTGGCTTCGTCCCGGACGCCGATGTCGATGCGTTCCTCGCCGCCGGCTACACCCGTCAGAACGTCCTTGAAGTGATTCTGGGTGTGGCGACCAAGGTGATGAGCAACTACACGAACCACATCGTCCACACCGAACTCGACGGCTTCATGGCTGGTAACGAGTGGACCAAACCGGTCGCTGCCGCTGCCTGAGCCGGGCCTGCGTCGCGTGATCGACGAGGGCATCGGCCACCGCCCGGCGCTCGAAGGTATCGCTGCGGTCGAAGCCGCACGCATTGCCTCAGCGCCAAACGCAGCCTGAACCCACTGATTCGTTCGTTCCTTATTCCTCTATTTCTCTCGACGGAGAATACTCATGTCACTCCAAGACAAACTCGACGCGTTCCGGGTCGACTTCAAGGCAGGCAAGCCGCCGTTCAACGCACCGCCGGAGATTCATCCGGTGATGGAACGCGCCACCGCGGAACTGATTGCGAGCGGGCAAGCGGGTCGCGCGATCAAGGCCGGCGACCGCGCGCCGTCTTTCAAACTGAAAGATCAGGATGGCAACGACGTGTCTTCCGCTGCGTTGCTGGTGAAGGGCCCGCTGGTGGTGACGTTCTATCGCGGCGTCTGGTGCCCATACTGCAATATCGAATTGCAGGCGATCAACGAAGTGCTGCCGGAGATCCGGGCCTACGGCGCGAACGTCGTGGCGATTTCGCCGCAGACGCCGGTCAACAGCCGCAAGGCCGTGCGCACCAACGAACTGGGTTTTCCGGTGCTGAGCGACGTGAACGGTCAGACGGGTGCCGACTTCGGACTGCGTTTCGCGTTGCCCGACTATCTGGTCGAACTGTACAAAAACCTGAAGAACGATCTGCCGGCGTTCAATAACGACCCGAGCTGGACGTTGCCGATGCCCGCTCGCTATGTGATCGGTCAGAATGGCATCGTGCTGTATTCGGAGGTCAACCCCGATTACACGCGCCGTCCGGACCCGTCGGACATGTTCCCGGTTCTGGAAAAAGCCATAGCCAGCGCCTGAGCCTTGTCATTCAACGCTCACAGATCGCCACGCCGCACCGGGGAACCGGTCGCGGCATGTCGATTTCTTCCGGTTCGTAAAGGACATTCGATGACACATCGTACATTTCTCGTAACGGGCGCGACCAAGGGCATTGGTCTCGCGTTGACGGAACGGCTGATTGCCGACGGCCACCATGTAGTGGGTCTCGCGCGCGACGCGAGCGATTTCCCGGGCGAGCTGGTCCGCGTCGATCTGGCCGACCGTGCCGCGACGGGCGCGGTGCTCGATGATCTCGTGCGTCGTCACACGTTCGACGGCGTCGTGAACAATGTCGCGCTGGTCAGGCCGCAGCGTCTGGGTGAGGTCGCGCTGAACGATCTCGACGACGTTCTCGCGCTGAATCTTCATCCTGCCGTGCAGACGGTGCAGGCGCTGCCTCCCGGCATGCGGGCCCGCGGCTGGGGGCGTGTCGTGAACATCTCGAGCCTGACGATTCTGGGGATGACGCAGCGCACCGCGTATGCAGCGGCCAAGGCAGCGCTCGTGAGTTTTGCGCGTTCGTGGGCGTTGGAACTGGCCGGCACGGGCATCACGGTGAATGCCGTCGCGCCCGGCCCAACCGAGACCGCGCTGTTTCGTGCGAACAATCCGCCGGGCAGCGAAGGCGAGAAGCGCTATCTCGCCGCCGTGCCGATGGGCCGTTTCGGCCAGCCGCATGAAATCGCCGCGACGATCGCGTTTCTGCTGTCCGATGCGGCGGCTTTCATGACCGGTCAGACGCTTTACGTCGACGGCGGAGCATCAATCGGCAAGCTCGCTTTCTGAGTGCGGGCCGGCACGACTGCTGCCGGCTGCACCGAGCACCTCTTCGACGAAGGCGATGAACGCTCTTGCCTTCGCACTGACCAGGCGTCCGGCCGGAAAGACTGCCCACAGGTCGATCGCGGGCAATTCCCAGTCGGTCAGTACCGACTGAACCGTGCCGTCGGCGAGTTCCGGCGAGAACATCCATTCCGACGCGATCGCCAGGCCCAGTCCGCCGAGCACCGTCGTACGCATGCCTTCGGCGGCGCTCACGCTGACGCGTCCGGATACGACCACCGCCACTTCCTTGCCGTGCTGGCTGAACGCCCAGGACTCGCCGCCGCCTCGCAATGAATACACGATCACCTGATGCTGACAGAGGTCCGCCGGCGTGGTCGGCACGCCCGCCTCGGCGAGGTAGGCCGGCGTGCCGACCACCAGCCGGCGGCTTTGCGCGATGCGGCGCGCGGTCATCGTCGAATCGTCGAGCGACCCCATGCGCAGGGCGACGTCCACGCCTTTCTCGAGCAGATCGATGCTGCGGTCGTCCAGCACGATATCGATCTGCAAATCAGGGTGCCGGTCGAGAAACGTCTTGAGCGAAGGGAGGATATGCAGCCGCGCGAAGGTCACGGCGGCGCTGATGCGCAGCACGCCGGCCAATCCGGTAGACGCATCGCGCGCGACCTGCTCGGCAAGATCGACTTCTTCGATGGCGCGTCTCGCGTGCTCGTAGAAGCGCTGACCGGCATCGGTGGGCGTCAGCCCGCGTGTCGAGCGCAAAAGAAGTCGCACGCCGAGCCGCGCCTCGAGTTGCGCGATCGACTTCGAGACGGCCGGCTGCCCGAGTTTGAGTCGCTTGGCGGCGGCCGAGAACGAGCCTGCCTCCACGACGCTGACGTACGTTTCCATTGCTGCCATCCGGTCCATGCCGCTGCTTCTCCGTGAAGGACCGTGAAGTCCGTGTCGTGGTTGGGATGTGCCAAGGCGCAAAGGCTTAAGTCTAGCGCGTCGGACCACGTGGCCGATGAAACTGCGGGCGATCGGTTCTTGCCGGCGGAATGGCACGCACGCCCACGGAAACGATTCGTAAAAGCAAACCAGCCGCGCGTGCAGGCTGGTTCAGATGACCGGCGCCGGGCCATGGAACGAATAATCGGTGTAGCCGCGTGCATCGCCGCCATAGAACGTCGAGCGGTCGTAGTGGTTGAGCGGCGCCCCGACGCGCAGTCGTTCGGGCAGATCCGGATTGGAGATGAACAGGCGCCCGAATGCGACGAGATCGGCGTCACCTGCCTCGATCATGCGATGCGCGCTATCCGCGGTGAAGCCGCCCGCCGCGATGAGCGTGCCGTTGAACACGCGCCGCAAGTCTTTCGCCGAGACCGCCGATGCCGCGGCGGCGACGTCATCGTTACCGCGCACGCGCGGCTCGACCACATGCAGATAAGCGAGCCCATGGCCATCCAGACGACGCGCGACATAGCCGAACGTGGCATGCGGATCGCTGTCGGACATCGTGCCGTACGAACTCCCGGGCGAAAGACGGACCGCGATGCGGCCGGCCTCCCACACCGAACCGATTGCATCGAGCACCTCGAACAGAAAGCGTGCGCGGTTCTCGAGCGAGCCGCCATATGCGTCCGTACGGTGATTCGAGCCGTCCCGCAGAAACTGGTCGGGCAGGTAACCATTGGCGGCATGCAGTTCGACACCATCGAAACCCGCCTGTTTCGCCAGCGCCGCTGCGTGACGGAATTCTTCGATCACGCCGGGAATTTCTTCCAGCGCGAGTGCCCGGGGGAGCACCTGTTCGACTTCAATGACCTGGCCATTTTCGTCGTGGATCGCCGAGTGTTCATAGGCGCGTACGGCAGAAGGCGCGATCGGCAATTCTGCGCCGATGTTGGCGGGATGCGCCTGTCGTCCCGCATGCCACAGCTGCACGAAGATGCGTCCTCCTTTCGCGTGGACGGCGTCGACAACACGTCGCCAGCCGTGTGCATGTGCTTCGGTGTAGATGCCCGGCGCATCCACATAAGCGAAGCCGAGCGGCGACACGGAGGTTGCGTCGGAAATCAGCAGCCCCCCCGACGAGGCGCGCTGTGCGTAGTAATCGACCATCAGATCGCCGGGAACGTTGTGCGCGTCGGTGCGCATCCGTGTGAGCGGCGCCATGACGACGCGGTGAGCGAGCGGATAGGGGCCGACCTGAGTCGGGGTGAAGAGCGTATTCATTGCGCGTTACCTGAAAAAGTAAAAAAGGGAGAGGGCCTCTGGATCTTCAGGGCAAGCGTGAATCCGCAGAAGGCAGCACCGGGTGATAGCTGTCATTCCTGCCCGGAATAGTTTGGAGCGCGACGCGGCGAGCGTCATGGGGCATCGTCGAGCTCTGGCCCGATAGTGGTCGTCGGCTTTTGAGA
>NZ_BCPO01000209.1:0-26839 GCF_016586105.1 Burkholderia sp. E168m15 | reverse complement strand
GCTTTTGACGACCGACGAACATCGGCGACGAACGTCGATATCCGCCTGCTCACTTCCTTCCCGTCGTGCTCGGAAACCGACGCCGAAGCCGCAGGCCGGACGGCTAGCCCCCGTTTTTCCCGTCAGGAAAACCCTGATCGACTCGCCGGGCTGCCGGTTTTCAGCCGATTTTCCCGCTGTCACAACGCTGTCACAAGCAGCCGCAGTCGGCCCGCCGCCCAAACGATCCCCAACCCCGCACAACCTGCTCCATCAAGCCTCCCCGCCCGCCTACCTCATCAAAACAGGTATGACGCACCGCAATATTCCGCATGCATTGCCCAGTTTCAATACCCGTCAGGTATCAAAAATCCCGCCTAAAAGTATTGGACGCCCCATTTCCCCGCCGCGTATAAATCCGTTCCATGAACCACCCCCACGCAGCGCGCCCCATGTCCTCCGCCACCATCGAACGCATCGAAACCCGCCTCGTCGATCTGCCGACGATCCGTCCGCACAGGCTGTCGGTGGCCACGATGCACGGCCAGACGCTGATGCTGGTGAAGGTGTTCTGCAGCGACGGCGTGACCGGTATCGGCGAAGGCACGACGATCGCCGGAATGGCCTACGGCCCGGAAAGCCCGGAAGCGATGAAGCTCGCGATCGACACGTATCTCGCACCGGCGATCGTCGGCAAGGATGCGACGCGTGTCCAGACGCTGATGGCGTTCGTCGGCAAGCGCGCGAAGGTCAACCATTTCGCGAAAAGCGCGCTCGAAACCGCGCTGCTCGACGCGCACGGCAAGCGTCTCGGCGTGCCGGTCAGCGAACTGCTCGGCGGCCGCCGCCGCGATCGCCTGCCGGTTGCCTGGACGCTGGCGTCGGGCGATACGGCCACCGACATCGCCGAAGCCGAACGCATGCT
This sequence comes from Burkholderia sp. E168m15, assembly GCF_016586105.1. Lineage (NCBI taxonomy): Bacteria > Pseudomonadati > Pseudomonadota > Betaproteobacteria > Burkholderiales > Burkholderiaceae > Burkholderia > Burkholderia sp. E168m15. Next base: position 25,935 of record NZ_BCPO01000209.1, on the reverse strand, counting down.
CGACCTGCGTCGCCACAACGTATTCAAGCTGAAGATCGGCGCGAAAGCACCGGAAACGGATATCCGCCACGTGGCCGAGATCAAGAAGGCGCTTGGCGATCGCGCGTCGGTGCGCGTCGACGTGAACATGGCGTGGAGCGAAACGCAGGCCGCGCGCGCGATTCCGGCGTTGGCCGATGCGGGCTGCGAACTGGTCGAGCAGCCGGTGGCATCCGCCGCGGCGCTGGCGCGCCTGATGCGCCGTTTCCCCGTCGCGCTGATGGCCGATGAAATCCTGCAGGGCCCCGACAGCGCGTTCGACATCGCGAAGCAGCATGGCGCGGACGTGTTCGCGATCAAGATCGAACAGAGCGGCGGCCTCTTCGCTGCGCAGCGTGTAGCCGCGATCGCGGACGCGGCCGGCATCGAGCTGTACGGCGGCACGATGCTCGAAGGCGCATTCAGCACGGTGGCGTCCGCGCATCTGTTCGCGAGTGTCGCGAACCTGCAGTGGGGCACCGAACTGTTCGGGCCGCTGCTGATCACCGAGGAAATCCTGACGCAGCCGCTCGATTACAGCGACTTCGAACTGACCGTGCCGGACTGCCCCGGTCTCGGCATCGCGCTCGACGAGGACAAGATCAGGCGCTTCACCCGTGACGGACTGACGAAAGTCGCGCGGTAATTCGAATCAGGCAAGGACCGTCACCCCCCAAATACATATGGAGACAGCATCATGAGCGTCAAAGTTTTCGACACGACGGAAGTGCAGGACCTGCTGAAGGCCGCATCGAACGCGGCCGGGAACGGCGGAAATGGCACGAAAGGCGACGCACGTACGCAGCAGATCGTGCTGCGCCTGCTCGGCGACCTGTTCAAAGCAATCGACGATCTCGACATCACGCCCGACGAAGTGTGGGCCGGTGTGAACTACCTGAACAAACTTGGTCAGGATGGCGAAGCGGCGCTGCTCGCGGCCGGTCTCGGTCTCGAGAAGTATCTCGACATCCGGATGGACGCCGAGGACGAGGCGATCGGCCTCGACGGCGGCACGCCGCGCACGATCGAGGGGCCGCTGTACGTGGCGGGCGCCCCGGTGCGCGACGGCGTCGCGAAGATCGACCTCGATGCGGACGACGGCGCGGGCCCGCTCGTGATCCACGGCGCGGTCACCGGTCTCGACGGCAAGCCGATCGCCGGCGCGGTGGTCGAATGCTGGCATGCGAATTCGCACGGTTTCTATTCGCACTTCGATCCGACAGGCAAGCAGAGCGACTTCAATCTGCGCGGCGCGGTGAAGACGGGCGCCGACGGCAAGTACGAATTCCGCACGCTGATGCCGGTCGGCTACGGCTGCCCGCCGCAGGGCGCGACGCAGCAGTTGCTGAACCGCCTCGGCCGCCACGGCAACCGCCCCGCACACGTGCATTTCTTCGTCGACAGCCCCGCTCACCGCAAGCTGACGACGCAGTTCAACATCGACGGCGATCCGCTGATCTGGGACGACTTCGCGTATGCGACGCGCGAGGAGCTGATTCCGCCCGTGACCGAAAAGACCGGCGGCACCGCACTCGGCATGAAGGCCGACACGTACCAGGACATCGAGTTCAACTTCGTGCTGACGCCGCGCGTGCAGGGCAGGGACAACCAGATCGTCGAACGCCTGCGCGCGTCCGCCACGGTATAACCGCCGGCGGCACGGCGGCGCGCGAGCGCCACCGCTGCCGGCCGGTCACCCCGAGATTCAACCGATACCGATGCGAGCGTGCTTGCAGGACGCGGCACGCGCATGGGAGGAGCCATCATGTCCGCCACGATCGACCACACCAACGACCTGGATCATCTGCTGGAAACCGCCGTGCAGGATGACAAGGCGGCCGGCATCTTCCGCTGCCGCCGCGACATCTTCACGAACGCGGAGCTGTACGAGCTCGAGATGAAGCACATCTTCGAGGGCAACTGGGTGTACCTGGCGCACGAAAGCCAGATTCCCGACAACAACGATTACTACACGACATGGATCGGCCGCCAGCCGATCGTCATCACGCGCGACAAGACCGGCGAGCTGCATGCGGTCATCAATGCGTGTGCGCACAAGGGCGCGATGCTGTGCCGCCGCAAGCACGGCAACAAGGGCAGCTTCACGTGCCCGTTCCACGGCTGGACCTTCTCGAACACCGGCAAGCTGCTGAAGGTGAAGGACGAGAAGACGACCGAGTATCCGGTGCAGTTCAACACGCACGGCTCGCACGACCTGAAGAAGGTCGCGCGCTTCGCGAACTATCGCGGCTTCCTGTTCGGCAGCCTCAACGCCGACGTGCTGCCGCTCGAGGATTATCTCGGCGAAGCGCGCGTGATCATCGACCAGATCGTCGACCAGGCGCCGAACGGGCTCGAAGTGCTGCGCGGCAACTCGTCCTACATCTACGAAGGCAACTGGAAGATGCAGATGGAGAACGGCTGCGACGGCTATCACGTGAGCACCGTGCACTGGAACTATGCGGCGACGATGGGCCGCCGCAAGGAAGACGGCACCAAGGCGGTCGACGCGAACAGCTGGAGCAAGTCGGTCGCGGGCGTGTACGGCTTCGACCACGGCCACATCCTGCTGTGGACCCGGACGATGAACCCGGAAGTGCGGCCCGTGTACCAGCATCGTGACGAGATCAAGGCGCGCGTGGGCGACGTGCAGGCTGATTTCATCGTGAACCAGACGCGCAACCTGTGCGTGTACCCGAACGTGTTCCTGATGGACCAGTTCAGCACGCAGATTCGCGTGGTGCGGCCGCTCGCGGTCGACAAGACGGAAGTCAGCATCTTCTGCTTTGCGCCGAAGGGCGAGAGCGAGGCCGACCGCACGACGCGGATTCGCCAGTACGAGGATTTCTTCAACGTGACTGGCATGGGCACGGCCGACGATCTCGAGGAGTTTCGCGCGTGCCAGGCCGGCTATGCAGGCATCACGGCGATGTGGAACGACCTGTCGCGCGGCGCGCCGCTGTGGGTCGACGGGCCGGACGAGAACGCGCGGAAGATGGGGCTGAAGCCGCGCATTTCGGGCGAACGCAGCGAGGACGAAGGGCTGTTCGTGTGCCAGCACGAACACTGGGTGAACGTGATGCGCGATGCGCTGAAGAAGGAACGCGGGGAGGTGGCGGCATGAGCTTCGATTACCGGACGATTTGCGCGGCGCTGTATCGCGAGGCGCGCCTGCTCGACGATCGCGAGTGGGACGCGTGGCTGACCTGCTACACGGAGGACGTCACGTACTGGATGCCCGCATGGGACGACGATGACCGGCCGACCGACGATCCGCACAGCGAGATCTCGCTGATGTATTACGCGGATCGCGGCGGCCTCGAGGATCGCGTGTTCCGGATCAAGACCGAGCGCAGCGGCGCATCGACGCCCGAGCCACGCACCAGCCACAACGTGACGAACGTCGAGGTGCTGGCCGAACGCGACGACGAGGTCGACGTGCGCTACAACTTTCACACGCTGAACCACCGTTACCGCGTGACCGATCACTTCTTCGGCACGATGTTCGTCACGTTGCGGCGCGCGGGCGACGCGCTGCTGATTTCGCACAAGAAGATCGTGCTGAAGAACGATTACATCCGGCAGGTGCTCGACGTCTATCACGTCTGATGCCGTTGGTTTGCCATGAAAGGAAGTGGAGGTGACGCGATGTCCAGCTACAAGATTGCATTGAATTTCGAGGACGGGGTGACCCGCTTCATCGACTGCAAGGCCGGCGAGAAGGTGCTCGACGCGGCCTTTCGCGAAAAGATCAACCTGCCGATGGATTGCTCCGACGGCGTGTGCGGGACCTGCAAGTGCCGCGCCGAGAGCGGGCACTATGACCTCGGTGACGACTACATCGACGATGCGCTGACCGAGGACGAGAAGGACGGTGGCCTCGTGCTGACGTGCCAGATGGTGCCGCAAAGCGACTGCGTGATCGCGGTGCCGACGTCGTCGGTCGCGTGCAAGACCGGGCAGAGCGCTTTTGCCGCGACGGTCACGAAGGTCGAGCAGCACAACGATGCGGCTGTCGTGCTCGAACTCGACGTCGGCGCGAGCGCGCCGGCGTTCCTGCCGGGCCAGTACGTGAACATCGGCGTGCCGGGCAGTGGCCAGCATCGCTCGTATTCGTTCTCGTCCGCGCCGGGCGACACGAAGATCGGATTCCTGATCAAGAAGATCCCCGGCGGGGTGATGAGCACGTGGCTCGAATCGGCGAAACCCGGCGACACGCTCGAACTGCACGGGCCGCTCGGCAGCTTCTACCTGCGCGACGTGGCGCGGCCGCTGCTGTTCCTTGCCGGCGGCACGGGCCTCGCGCCGTTCCTGTCGATGCTCGAAGTGCTCGCGCGCAGCGGGTCGCAGCAGAAGGTGCACCTGGTCTACGGCGTGACGCGCGATCTCGATCTCGTGCTGGTTGATGCGATCGAAGCGGTTGCGGCCAAGCTGCCGAACTTCAGCTTCGCGACGGTCGTTGCCGATGCGGCGTCGCACCACGCGCGCAAGGGCTGGGTCACGCAGCACATTCCGGCCGACGCGCTGAACGACGGCGACGTCGACGTGTATCTGTGCGGGCCGCCGCCGATGGTCGATGCGGTGCGCCAGTATTTCGACGACGCAGGCGTGAAGCCGAACAGCTTCCACTACGAGAAGTTCACCCCCAACGTCACGGCAAAGGCGGCATGACCATGCAACGATTCTCCGGCAAGGTCGTCGTCGTCACCGGCGCGGCGCAGGGCATCGGCCGCGGTGTCGCGCTGCGCGCGGCAGCCGAGGGCGGCAAGGTGCTGTTCGTCGATCGCGCGGATTTCGTCGCCGACGTGGCGGCCGAGGCGACCGGTGGCGAGGCGGCAGGCTTCGTCGCCGATCTCGAAACCTATGAGGGCGCGCACGCGGCGATCGCGTATGCAGTGCAGCGGTTCGGCGGCATCGACATCCTGATCAACGGTGTCGGCGGCGCGATTCGCATGCGGCCGTTCGCCGCGTTCGAGCCGGCGCAGATCGACGCGGAAATCCGCCGCTCGCTGATGCCGACGCTCTATGCCTGTCACGCCGCGCTGCCGCACTTGCTTGCGCGCGGCGGCGGCACGATCGTCAACATCTCGTCGAACGCGACGCGCGGCATTCGCCGCGTGCCGTATTCGGCGGCGAAGGGCGGCGTGAATGCGCTGACGTCGGCGCTCGCGATGGAATATGCGGAACACAACATCCGCGTGGTCGCCACCGCGCCGGGCGGCACCAGCGCGCCGCCGCGCCGCGTGCCGCGCAATGCGGCCGGCGACACCGAGCAGGAACAGGCGTGGATGGGCGAGGCCGTGCGGCAGGTGACGGAATCGACGTACTTCAAGCGCTACGGCAGCCTCGACGAGCAGATCGCGCCGATCCTGTTCCTCGCGTCGGACGAGGCGAGCTACATCACCGGCACGGTGCTGCCGGTCGCGGGTGGCGATACGGGTTGAAGGGCGTTGACGGTGCACGCGCCGCAGCCGCGTGCACGACGACCCTCACATAACCGGCCGGCGCGGCAAGCGCGGCCACGGAGACATTCATGAGCAAACGCGAAGCGATCATCCCGGCCGGCATGGAAGCCGTGTACGAAAAAATCGGCTATGCACCGGCGATAAAGGTCGGCGATACCGTTTATGTGTCCGGCCAGATCGGCCGCGACGCGGCGATGCAGCTGGTCGAGGGTCGCGAAGCCCAGATCGTGCAGGCGTTCGAGAACCTGAAGCGCGTGCTGGATGCCGGCGGCGCATCGCTCGACGACGTGGTCGACCTCACGACCTTCCATACCGACATGCGTGACCTGCCGCTGTTCATGCAGGTGCGCGACCGCTATTTCCATGCGCATCCGCTGCCGGCGTGGACGGCCGTCGGCGCGCACATGCTCGGCGGCTCGCCCGGCTATATCGTCGAGATCAAGGCGATGGCGGTGCTGCGCGACTAGTCAATGCGGTGCCCGCGGTTTTGGCGCGTGTATCGGCTTTCCCTGTACGCGAATCAATCAAGAGAGAACGGAGGGGTGGAATGGCGTCGATGCTCAACGGTAGAACTCGTCGTGGTGGATGGCGTTTCGGCATGGCTGTCGCGGCATCCGCGGCCGGCATACTGATGGTGTCCGGTTGCAACGACAACGAAGTCCAGAATGCCGGAGGCGGCACGGCCGATGCCGCGTTGACCTGCGATCAGACGATGAAGGCGAGATTCGCGCCGGATGCGAACACGGCGGTGATCGCGGTGAAGTCGTTCAAGGCGGGCGATCCGCTGGTGCTCGATGCGTCCGCGGTCACGTCCGCGACGCCCGTCGCCGGCAACAGCCTGTGTCTCGTCAAGCTGAACGTCGGGCCGGGCCACGCGGGCCCGTCAGCCGCACCGTCGACGTCGGCCGGCATCGGGATGGAAATCTGGCTGCCCGCGCCGTCGAACTGGAATCGCAGGATTCACAACCTCGGCGGCGGCGGGTGGCAGGGCGGTGCGTACGGCGACCCGACGAAGATTGCCAGCGCGGGCGCGACGCCGAACGCCGCGACGATCGCGGCGTCCGAGGGCGCGGTGGTAGGCACGACGGATACCGGGCACGCGATCCAGAACGGATCGTTCGCGATGAATCCGGACGGCACGATCAATACGACGCTGTGGAACGACTTCGCGCAGCGCAGCCTGCACGAACTGGCGCTCAAGACGAAGGCGCTGGTCGCCGCGTACTACGCGACGCCGCAAAAGTATGCGTACTGGGACGGCTGCTCGACCGGCGGCCGGCAGGGCTACAACGAAGCGCAGAACAATCCGTCCGACTACGACGGCTACCTGAACGGCGCGCCTGCGTTCAACTGGTCGAAGTTCATTACGGGCGAGCTGTATCCGCAGGTCGTCGCGCAGGTCGATCTCGGCGGCGTGACGCTGACGGATGCGCAGCAGTCGCTGCTGTCGGGGGCGGCGGTCAGCGCGTGCGACACGGTCGGCGGCCAGCATCTCGGTTACCTGATGGACCCGGCCCAGTGTCGTTACGATCCGACCCAGGACGCGAACGTACTGTGCTCGGGCGTGAAGATCGGCACCGTCACCGGCACGAACGCGACGGCCGCGTGCGTGACGGCCGCGCAGGCCACCGCGATGAACAAGACCTGGTACGGGATGACGCGCGATGGCTCGGTGCCGAATCCGGCGCTCGACACCGGCACGGCGACGTCGCTCGCCAGCAACCAGATGTGGTTCGGGCTGATGCGCGGCACGGGCACCGGCGCGCTGGCCGGCGCGACTCCGTTCAGCATCTCGACCGACCTCGTCGCGCTGGAGCTGCAGGACCCGACGATCGCCGGCGCCGGCTTCACGAACGCGACCGGCAACGGCGCGAACAAGTGGAAGGGCCTCGGCTATGCGGGTCTTGCGAACGCCTATGACCAAGGGATCGCGCTGCAGTCGTCGTTCGGCAACATCAATACCGATAACCCGGACCTGTCGGGGCTCGTGAAGCACGGTGCGAAGGTGCTGCATTACCACGGTCTTGCCGATCCGCTGATCACGCCGTCGGGCAGCATCCACTACTACGAACGCGTCGCGAGCCGGATGGGTGGCATACCGGCGGTGCAGCAGTTCGACCGGCTGTTCCTCGTGCCGGGCATGGGGCATTGCAGCGGCTATGGCGGTGTCAACGGCACGGCCGGCCCGGCGCAAACCGCCAATACGGTGCCGTTGCCGCATGCCGACCGGCAGGACCTGTATGCGCAGTTGGTCAACTGGGTCGAAAACGGCAACGCGCCCACGAGCATCAAGCTGACGTCGGCGGACGGCAGCGCGAGCCAGCCCGTGTGCATGTATCCGACGAAGGCGACGTACAACGGTTCGGGATCGATCCGGGACGCGGCGAACTATTCGTGCAAATGACGGGCGAGCACGCTGCGGCATGTCGCGTCGCGATTGCCGGTGCATGTCGATGACGGGCGGCCTCGGCGCGGGGCCGAGCTTCGCGAACAGCTCGGGCATCCTCGTTCAAGACGTTTCGCCGGCGCGCCGCGTCACGCGAGCCGGAATTTCTTGCGCAGGCTCGAATCGACCGGGCCGGCCGGCATGAAGCGTCTCAATTTGCCCAGGAGAGACGCCTCTCCAGAAGGCGCGCGTCGCATGCGCCACGCGCCGAGCGCGGCCTCGACGATGGTGGCGGCCACGCCGTCGGGCTCGGGCGCGGCTTTCACGTTGTCGACCACCGCGCGCGCCGCCAGCGTCCGTTCGCGGTCATAGTCGGCGATCTTCGCGTTCGCGTGCGGCGCATTGACGTCGAGGCTGGTCCGCGTAAACGACGGCTCGACCAGCGTCGCACGAATGCCGAATTGCCGAACCTCGTGATCGAGCGTTTCGGTCAAGCCCTCGACCGCATGCTTGGACGCCGCATAGAGGCCCATGTACGGCGCGGGCAAGAACCCGAGCACCGAACTGACGTTGACGATGCGTCCGCCGCGTCGGGCGCGCATGTGCGGCAGCACGGCCTGTACCGTGCGCAGGATGCTGAATACGTTGGTGTCGAACAAGGCGGCCGCCTCGGCCAACGACGTTTCCTCCACCGCCCCGATCAGGCTCGTGCCCGCATTGTTGACGAGCACGTCGATACGCGCGGCGCGATCGACGATCGTACGGATTCCAGATTGAACGGACGCATCGTCGCGGACGTCCATTTCGATCAGCTCGACGCCGGCGACGGGCGCGGTTCGGGCAATGCTGCGCACGGTGCCGAATACCCGGCACCCGCGTTTGGCGAACTGCTCGGCGGTGGCGCGTCCGATGCCCGAAGACACGCCGGTCACGACGACAACGGTAGGGTTCGACATGGTTGTTTCCTTCGAGCGGATGAATGATGGAACGGTCAGTTGCGTGCGTCGAGCGTGGCCACAAGCGTGGAGTCGGGCAGCGACGCCGGTTCGGGCTCGCCGTGATGCGAACCGGCGGTGCGTCCCGGCCCGATCCTGAACCAGATCGCGTACATCGCCGGCAGGAACACCAGCGTGAGGATCGTGCCGGCGAACGTGCCGCCGATCAGTGTGTACGCGAGCGTGCCCCAGAACACCGAATGCGTGAGCGGGATGAACGCGAGCACGGCCGCCATCGCGGTGAGGATCACCGGGCGCGCGCGCTGCACGGTCGCTTCGACGACCGCATGGAACGGGTCCAGCCCGGCCTGTTCGTTCTGATGGATCTGCCCGATCAGGATCAGCGTGTTGCGCATCAGGATTCCCGACAACGCAATGAGCCCGACCAGCGCGTTGATGCCGAACGGCTGCCGGAACAGGATCAGCGTCGGCACCACGCCGATCAGCCCGAGCGGGCTCGTCATGAACACCATCACCATCGCCGAGATCGAGCGCACCTGGAAGATGATGATGAGGAGCGTGATCGCGAGCATGATCGGGAACAGCGGCAGCATCGCCGTCGTCGCCTTGCCCGATTCCTCGATGGAGCCGGCCTGTTCGATCCGATACCCGCTCGGCAGCTTGTCGACGATCGGCTGAAGCTGCTTCGTGATCGCGGCCGATACGTCCGGCGGCTGCAAGCCCTCGGCGATGTCGCCGCGCACCGTGACCGTCGGCACGCGATCGCGCCAGCGCATGATCGGTTCCTCCATCCGCACGTCGACCTTGCCGACCTGCGACAGCGGAATGCGCTGCCCGTTCGCGCCGGCGAGCGTGAAGTCGTCGAGGCGCGCGGGGTCAAGCCGCGCATCGCCGCCCGAACGCGCGATCACCTGCACGGTCCGGATATCCTCGCGCACCGCGGTGACCGGCACGCCGGTGAGCAGGAACTGCAACTGCTGCGCGACCGCGCTGGACGTCAGTCCGACCGCCTGCAGGCGGTCCTGCTGCAACGTGAAATGCAGCGTCGGCGCGCGCGTGCCCCAGTCGGCATTGACGGTGCGCATCATCGGGCTGCCGTTCATCACGTTCCCGACTTCCGACGCGATGCCGCGCAGCGTGTCGGGATCGGGGCCGGTGATCCGGTATGCGACCGGGAACGGCGAATACGGGCCGAACACGAGTTGCGTGACGCGCACGCGGGCTTCCGGCGCGAGGCCGTCGGCGACGGCGCGGCGCAGGCGGGCCTTCAATGCGTCGCGTTCGTCCTGACTGTCGGTGCGCACCACGATCTTCGCGAACGACGGGTCGGGCAGCTCCGGGCCCATCGCCAGGTAGAAGCGCGGCGCGCCCTGGCCGACGTACGCGGTGACGATGCGCGCTTCCTTCTGCTTCGCGAGCCATGCCTCGACCTTCGATGCGGCGGCACTCGTTTGCGAAATCGACGTGCCGTACGGCATCTGCACCTCGACGAGCACCTCGGGGCGGTCGGAGATCGGGAAGAACTGCTTCTTGACGACCGCCATGCCGAGAATGGCGAGGACGAACAGGCCGACGACCGACCCCGCGACCAGCCATTTGCGCGCGATCACGCGCGTCAGCACCTGGCGGAAACGGTTGTAGCGCGGCGTGTCGTAGATCGCATCGTGGCCGCCTTCGATCTTCCTGAAGTCGGGCAGCATCTTCACGCCGAGGTACGGCGTGAACACCACCGCCACGACCCACGATGCGATCAGCGCGATCCCGACGATCCAGAACATGTTGCTGGTGTATTCGCCGGCGGTGGAGCGCGCGAAGCCGTTCGGCATGAAGCCGACCGCGGTCACCAGCGTGCCGGCCAGCATCGGCGCGGCCGTGTGGCTCCACGCATAGGCCGATGCGGCCACGCGCCCGTAGCCTTCCTCCATTTTCACGACCATCATTTCGATCGCGATGATCGCGTCGTCGACCAGCAGCCCGAGCGCGAGGATCAGCGAGCCGAGCGTGATGCGGTCGAAGTTCTTGCCGGTGGCGGCCATCACGACGAACACCACGGCCAGCGTCAGCGGCACGGCCGCGGCGACCACGAGGCCCACGCGCCAACCCATGCTGACGAAGCTCACCAGCATGACGACGAGCAGCGCGGCGAAGAACTTCACCATGAACTCGTCGACGGCCGAGCTGATGTTGACCGATTGATCGGTGACCTTGGTCAGGCTCATGCCGAGCGGCAGCCCCGCATTGATTGCGCCGACTTCGTGGTCCAGCGCACGGCCGAGGTCGAGTCCGTTCCAGCCGTCGCGCATCACGATGCCCAGCAGCAGCGCGGGTTCGCCGTTGTTGCGGATCAAGAACGTCGACGGATCTTCGTAACCGCGCTCGACGGTCGCGATGTCCGACAGCTTCAGCGTGCGCCCCTGCGAGACGATCGGCGTGTCGCGGATCTTCTGCAGCTTGTCGAACGCGCCGTCCACGCGAATGAAGATCTCCGGCCCGCGCGTCTCGACGGAGCCGGCCGCCGTCAGCACGTTCTGGCCGTTGAGCGCGGCGAACACCTCCTGCGGGCTCACGCCGAGCGTCGCGAGCCGGTCGTGCGACAACTGCACGTAGATGCGCTCGGGCTGCTCGCCGATGATGTCGACCTTCTTCACGCCCGCCACGTGCAGCAGCCGCTGGCGCAACGCTTCGGCGTCGCGCACCAGCAGGCGCTGCGGTTCGCCCCTGGCCTTCAGCGCGAACAGCGCGAACGTGACGTCTGCGTATTCGTCGTTGACCATCGGACCGATCACGCCGGCCGGCAGGTTGGTCGCCTCGTCGCCGATCTTTTTCCGTGCCTGGTAGAACTGCTCCTGCACCTCCGACGGCGGTGTGCTGTCGAGCAGCGTCAGTGTCGTGATCGCGAGGCCCGGGCGCGTATAGGTCTCGGTGCGGTCGTACCAGCGCAGCTCCTGCATGCGCTTTTCGATCTTTTCGGCGACCTGGTCGTGCATTTCCTGCGCGGTGGCGCCCGGCCATGCGGTGATGATCGTCATCACCTTGATCGTGAACGCCGGGTCTTCCGCGCGGCCCAGCTTGAAGAACGACACGAGGCCCGCGAGCGAAATCAGGCAGATCAGGAACAGCGTGATCGCGCGCTCGCGTACCGCGAGCGCCGACAGGTTGAATCGTCGCTCGCTCACGGCCGTGCTCCTGCGCTCGCGACCGTCGCGGCCGGCGCGGACACGCGCACCGCTTCGCCTTCGCGCAGCAGCTGCGCGCCGAGCGCGACGACGCGCTCGCCTGGCTTGAGCGCGCCGTCGCCGGCCACGCGCGCGCTGTCGTCGTCGAGATGCTCGACCTTGACCGGCCGCCACGTCACCTTGGCCGGTTCACCGGTGACGACCCACACGCCGGGCCCTTTGCCCGCGTCCAGCAGCGCGCCGATCGGCACCTGCATGCCGCGTGGCGAAGCCGTGCGCGCGTCGTCCGGGATGTGGATCGTGACGGTCGCGCCCAGCGGGGCGTCGGCCAGCGCGCCTTGCAGCACATAGCGCGCGTCGAAAGTACGCGTTCTCGCATCCGCGGTATCGGAAAGCTGGCGCAGCGTCGCGGGGACGCCGACGTCCGGCTTGCCGAACAGCCCGGCCTGCGCGACCGACCCGATCGCCGGACGCAGGGTTTCGGGCAACTGGATCACGGCTTCGCGGCTGCCGGCGTGCGCGAGCCGCACCACCGGCTGCCCCGCGCTGACGACCTGGCCGGGCTCCGCGAGCGTTTCCATGACGACGCCGTCGCCGTCCGCGACGAGTTGCGCATAGCCGGTCGCGTTGCGCGCGACGTCGGCGTCGGCCTCGGCGGCGCTCAGTTGCGCTTTCGCGGCATCGGCGGCGGCCTTGATCTGGTCGTAGGCCGATGCCGATATCGCGCCGGTGCCGCGCAGGTCGCGGTAGCGCGCTTCGTCCTCGGCGGTCTGCCGCGCGCGCGCCCGTGCGGCGGCGACGGCTTCGTCGCGGGCGCGCGCCGCGAGCTTCAGGTCGACCGGGTCGAGCCGCATCAGCGGCTGGCCGCGCTTGACGGTTTGACCGGTATCGACGAGCCGCTCCAGCACCTTGCCGGCTACCCGGAAGCCGAGATCGCTCTGCACGCGCGCGGCGACGGTGCCGGTGAACGAGCGGGACGCGGGAACGGCCGCCTGCACGACGGCGGTACGCACGAGCGGCGCCTCCGTGCGCGGATCGGACGGCGCTTTTCCGCTGCAGGCGGCTAGCGCGAGGGGCAGTGCGGAAGCGACTGCGAAGAAAGCGGGGCGACGCCGAACCATGAAAGACCCAGTGACGAAGTGAGCGGGGCTTTCATTGTGTATCTAGTGACTAATATGGTCAATAGTCACAAACGGTGACGCATCACGGCGCGAGGCTGCGCAGGACGAGGCTGGACAGTTGGGCCGGCGCGGCGTCGGTCGTGTCGAGGTTGTACTGGAGCAGCAGCGGGTTCAGGTACGGCCGCATCACGAGGTAGATCGCCGTCGCGGTTTCGTCCAGCGGCGTCTTGCGTTCGAACTCGCCGTTTTGCCGGCCTGCCTGGAGGACGTCCTGCAACAGCGTCTGCACGCGTGCCTCGTAGGCCTGCACCGACTGCCAGTTTTCGGTGGCGGCCGACGCCGCGATGTCGTACAGCTTGCGGTCGTGGAAGAACAGCCGGAGGCTCGCCTCGGTAGAGACCTTGAAGAGCCGCCGCAGCTTTTCGGTGGGCAGCTCGGCCGCGGCGACGGCCGCGCGCACGTCCGTCTCGATTTCGCGCAGGCAGTTCGCGCAGATCATCTCGCCGATCGCCTGCTTCGACTCGAAGAACTTGTAGATATAGGCCTTCGAGAAGCCGATCGCCTTCGCGAGGTCCGACACGGTCGTCTTTTCATAGCCGTACCGGCTGAAGTGCTCGGTGGCGGCGGCCACGATCTGGTCGCGGACGTCGTGGTCGGCCGGGCCGCGCGCGGGCGCCGGGGAAGGGTCGATTTTTTTCATGGGCTGCAGCTGACGGGAATGGACAACGAGTGACTATTTGGTATTATAGTCACCACCGGATTCTTGCCAAAACCCTCATGCTACCCAAACCCATCGTTGCCGCGGCGCTGGCCGCCATCTTGTCGGCGGGGTGTGCCGTCGGTCCCGACTATGCGCGGCCGGACGTGGCGATGCCGCGGCAGTTCCAGGGGCAGCGCGCCGTGGATCAGCGCCACGCGGCGGCCGACGCCGATCTCGCGACGTGGTGGACGGGCTTCGGCGATCCGCAATTGACGCGCTACATCACGCTGGCGCTCGCGCAGAACCTCGATCTTGCGCAGGCCGCGGCGCGCGTCGCGCAGGCACGCGCGGGGCTCGGCGCGGCGAATGCGGCGCTGCTGCCGTCCGGCAATGTGAGCGGCCAGGCCGCACGCGTCTACCAGTCGGTCGAAACGCCGTTGGGGCAGGTGTTGAATGCGACGCCCGGTTTCGACCGTCATGGCAACGACTACGAGGCCGATTTCAACGCGAGCTGGGAGCTGGATATATTCGGCGGATTGCGCCGCGGCCGCGAAGCGGCGCTCGCCGACTATCAGGCCTCCGAAGCGGCGGCGGTCGCGACGCGGCTCGCCGTCGCCGCGCAAACGGCGGATACCTACATCACGATTCGCGGGTTGCAGGGCCGGCTCGAGGTCGCGCGGCACCAGGTGCAGACCGAGCAGGATCTGCTGTCGACCCTCAACCTGCTCTATGGAAAGGGCCTCGCGGCGGAGCTTCAGGTGCGGCAGGCCGAAGGCGCGCTCGCGCAGGTTCGTGCCACGGTGCCGGTGCTCGAAGCGGCGCTGGACGCGGCGATGAATGCGCTCGACGTGATGCTCGGCGCGCAGCCCGGCACACATCGCGCGGAATTGCTCGACGGCGGCGAGGTACCGGTCGCGCCGCGGATCGCGGCGACCGGCACGCCCGGCGAACTGCTGCGGCGCCGGCCCGACCTGATCGCCGCCGAGCGGCGCGTGGCGGCGTCGAATGCACGCATCGGCGTGGCGATCGCCGAGTATTACCCGAAGTTCTCGCTGGGCGGGTTGATCGGCAGCGCGACGACGATGGGCGCGGGCAACCTGTTTGCCGGCGGCGCGAACCAGGCTGCGGGCGTGCTCGGCTTGCGCTGGCGTCTGTTCGATTTCGGCCGGATCAATGCGCAGATCGCGCAGGCCAAAGGGCAGGATGCCGAAATGCTGGCTGCGTATCGGCTCGCGGCGCTGCATGCGACCGAGGACGTCGAGAATGCGTTCTCCGCGCTCGTCAAGCGTGACGAGCAGGCGGCGATTCTCGGTGACGGCGTGAAGTCGCTCGGCCGCGCGCGGGCCGCGTCGTTCGCGGCTTACCAGAAAGGGGTGGTCAGCCTGATCGAAGTATTGCAGGCGGATGAAAGCCTGCTGCGCGCGTCCGACGAACGCGTGCAGGCGCGAACCGAATCGGCGCGTGCTGCGGTGGCTGCATTCAAGGCGCTCGGCGGTGGGTGGCAGGCGCCGGAAGCGCAGGCCGTTGCGAGTCGGTAGCGGTGACATCGAAACCTGATCGATCGGGCCGGGCAAGTGCCGAATGATCGCGGTTCGCGGCGCCAGGGGTTGAATGCGATCACGGTGCCTACGGGTCTGACGAGCAACGCGGAGTAGTAGCCGACGTGGCTCGACGGTCTTGGCGACCCGGTCGGCAGCGCCGCGATCAGCCTGCGCATCGAGCGGGCGAGGCTCGGCAATCTTGGCCGGTGGCGTGCGATCGGCGACTGCATCAACGAAATGAAGATCGATGTTGAGCCGGGGCACCGGTCTATTTCGTATGGCGAGGAAAGATGAATTTGCATGCGCATACGCTCGGCGGCGCGCCAGCGCTATATCGTCGAGATCAAGGCGGTAATGCGGGCGGGTTGATCGGGTTCGTGGTCGAACGCTACTTCGCTTTTTCCGGCGTGAGCGCTTCGGCGATTTCCACAAACGATCCGGCCGGCCATTCTTTCCCGTGCCATGTCACGGGCGCGGCCAGAAAGCACGATCTGATGGCCGGGCCGGCCGGTGTGAGGTCGAAATTGGTCTCGCCGCATGGCCAGCCGTCGATGACCGTGCCTGCGGTGACTTCGGCCCGGGCCCGGTCGCAACAGCTCTCGGGGATGAAGATCAGACCGTCGATCGGCACGTTGCCGAGCAGGACGGACTGCGGGGCATGAATGGACTGCAGCGTGCGCTTCGCACCCCAGCCGAAAAAACCGCCTTCGCCGTCGTAGACGGCATGACTGCCGGGCGGGAAGGTCGCGCCGAGGACGACCAGCGGTTTGGTCGTGACTTCGTCCCGGCCGCGATATCCGCCCAGCGCGTATTCCGTGAGCAGTTCGCCGCCGAGCGTCAGCACCGGCAAGCAGAAAAACAACACGGTCCAGGCCAGCCGTTTCAGCAACGGCATCTGGCGCAGGAACCACGCGAACACCACCAGCGTCAGCAGGACCCAGACCGCCGACGCGAACGTAAACGCGGCCATCGCGATGCCGCCCAGTTCGCCGGCGTCGGCATGCGTCGTCGACGGAAACAGCGCCAACAGCAGCGCCGGCATGGCAAACGGACCGAAGCGGGACCGAACGGGGTGGCGTGGCACCGATTGCCCTTCTTTTTCAGTCAATGTCGATTGTTCGATTGTTGTCGTTGATGTTCCGGCGCGTATCCCGCTGTACCGGCGCGGTAGCGATTCGACGAGGCAGGCCGCCGGCAGCGGTCGTCGGATCATGACGTGCATTTACGACCGTCTCGTCGATGAAGTCAAGCACCGCGCAAACGACAGCGATATCGAACGACTCGCGATCATTGAACGGGCTGGATACAGGTGCGACGAAACCGACGCGCTACTTGTGAATCGCCCCCCGCAACCGCCGCACATCCTGCTCCGACACCGGCGCCGCCCGATTTCCCCACGCACCGCGCACGTAGCTGACCACCGCCGCGATCTCGCCGCTCGTCAGCGCGCCGCGCATCGCCGGCATCCGTTGCACCGGCCCCGGCCCCGGCCCCGGCGCGGGCCGCGCGCCTTCGACCACGATCCGGATCGTGCTGGTCGGATCGGCCGCCACGACGATCGAACTGCCCGCGAGCGCCGGTCCGTGATCGTGCACGCCCGTGCCGTCCGCACCGTGGCAGCGCGCGCAGAACCCCGCATACACGCCGGCTCCAGGCGCCTGCTGACCGCCTTCCGGCCGCGGGCCGGCCACGGTGAGCCGCGGCACGCCCACACCCAGCGGATTCGTCGCGGCAGTCCGTTGCGCGGGCAACGACTTCAGGTACACGGCGATCGCGTGGCGGTCCGCGTCCGTCAGCAACGCGGTGCTTTCGCCGACGACCGGCGCCATCGCGCCGAACACCGCGCCACGCGCCGCATGGCCGCTGCGCAGGAACGCGGCGATGTCGTCGGCCGACCAGCGGCCGAGGCCATCCGGGGCCGTGCCAGTCAGGTTCGGCGCGAACCAGTGGTCGTTGATGCCGCCGGTCAGGAACGCGGGGCTGCGCTCGTCGTAGCCGCGTTCGTTGTAGGCCGGCCCGCGCGGCGTATGGCAGGCGCCGCAATGGCCGAGCCCCTGCACGAGATACGCGCCGCGATTCCATTGCGCGGATTGCGACGGCTGTGGCGTGAACCGGTCGCGGTTCGCGAACACGAGGCTCCATAACCCCAGCGCCCAGCGCTGGTTGAACGGAAACGGCAGTTGCGTGAGCTTCGCCGCATTCGCGGACGGCGCGACGCCGCGCATGAAATACGCATACAGCGCGCGCACGTCGTCGTCGGTCAGGTGCGCGAACGACGGGTACGGCATTGCCGGATACAGCCGGCTGCCGTCCGCACGCACGCCGCGCCGCATGGCGTCGTCGAATTGCCGCAGCGTGTAGTTGCCGATGCCGTGCGTCGGGTCCGGCGTGATGTTCGGCGCATAGATCGGCCCGAACGGCGAATTCACCGGCTGGCCGCCCGCGTACGGCGTATGGTCGGCCGCGTCGTGACACGCGGCGCAATCGCCGGCGAGCGCGAGGTAGCGGCCGCGCGCGAGCGTCGCGGCGTCGGCGCTCGCGGCAGCCGCGGCGATTACCGGGCGGCGGGCGGTCGAAGCGGAAGCCGCATCGGGCGGCGGGGTGGACGCCGCGGACGATGTCGAATCCGCCACCAACGCGCCCCGGTCGCGTGACAGCCGCCGGTCGTCCTTCACGCGCGCGGACATCGACGCACCGGCCTCGGCCGCCGATGCTCCGATCCGCACGAACCGCCAGCCCGACGCGGGCTCGGGCGCTTCCGCCGCCGACGCGGCGTCGGCTGCATTGCCGGGTGCGGCTGTGTTGTCGTCCTGCCGCATCTCGCATCCGCAGAGCGCGACGCATACCGCGAATGCGACGCCCGCGCGGCGGCCCGGAAATCGGAACGGAAACAAAGCGAACGAGATCAGCGCCATGGACTGCAAGGCCCCACGAAAGCGGTGACGATCCCCGTGAACACCAGACCGATCACGAAGCCGAGCGCGGCGAGCATCCCGCAGCGCGCGAGAAAGCGCGTACTGTCGTCGCGCGTCGCGGCGGGCGCGTCGCCATCGTGCCGGTGCCGCCACGCGCGCGCGAGCCATGTCGCGCACCCGGCGGCCAGCGCGAATGCCCCCGCGGCGATCAGCGCGAGCCACACGCCGACGTGCGCCCAGCGCGGCACGGCCTGCGCGACGCCGAGCGGATAGCACGCGGTGGACGCGAGCGTCTCCGACACCAGCATCTGCGCGAACCACAGCGCGGGCGCGCCGACGAGGCCGGCCGCGATCGCGAGCAGCGGGGTCCACGCGCGTCGGGCGTCGTTCATCCCGTGCTCCTCAGCCAGAAGGGCGATACGTACAGCGCGGTGAAGATGAACAGCCACACGACGTCGACGAAGTGCCAGTAGAGCCCGCCGATCGTCAGCGCGACGCGCCGTCCGCGGCCGAAGAAACCGGCGGCGGTCCACCCGGCGAGCAGCGCGAGGATCGCGAGACCGGCCACGACGTGCGCGAGGTGGAACCCGGTGATCGTGAAGTAGAGGCTGCCGTACAGATGTGCGGTCGGGCCGTACGGATGGTCGCGCCATTCATGCAGCTGAACCAGCGCGAACGCGGTGCCGAGCACCAGCGCGACGACGAGCATCGCGACCGCGCGTGCCGGCCTGTCGGCCCGCACCGCGCGCTCCGCGAGCCACACGAACACGCTGCTCGACAGCAGCACGACCGTGTTGGCGGCCGCGAGCCAGATCTTCGGCATGCCTTCGGGCGGCCACGGCGCGGACCACTGCGACTGCAGGTAGAAGTAGCAGAACAGCAGGTAGCCGAACAGCCCGGCCTCGGTCACGATCAGCGTGAGCACGCCCCACCAGCCGCCCGCGCGTTCGCCGCAACTGCCGACCGGCAGCGGTTCGATGCACGCGGCCGGCGCCCCCGGCGGCACCGTCGCCGACGGCGGTTCGTCCGGATGAAGCCCGGTGGCCGCGGCGGGCGCCAGCGTGTCGGCGCGGGCCGGCAGGCGCGCGCGTTGTCCGAGTTCGCGGCGCGGCCACAGCCACGCGGCGGTGGCGATCGTGCAACCGGCGACGGCCATGCAGACGAGCGTCGGCGAGCGCGCGAGCATTGCCGCGAACACGGCGGTCGCGAGCAGCGCGAGCACGAACGGCACGCAACTGTCTTCGGGCATCTTCAGGATCGCGCTCGGCGCGGCGGCGAGCGGCGTGACCGCGAGCGCCTCGCGCCCGTCCGCGAGCCGGTAGCCGACCCGCAGGCTGGTGCGGGTTGGATCGTCGCGCGTTTCCCACAGCGGATGCCGCGACGCGACGAGCGGCAGCACCGCGAAGTTGTACACGGGCGTCGGCGACGCGACGGACCATTCGAGGCCGGCCGCGCCCCACGGGTTGTCGCCGGCACGCACGCCGCGCCGCGCGCTCACCAGCGCGTTGACGACGAACATCACGATGCCGATCCCGAACACGAACGAGCCGATCGTCGTCAGCAGGTTCGACGTGTCCCAGCCCATCCCGGATGGATAGGTATAGATCCGGCGCGGCATCCCGAGCAGCCCGGAGATGTGCATCGGGAAGAAGCCGAGATTGAAGCCGACCAGCACGACCCAGAACGTCAGCTTTCCGAACCGCTCGTGCATCATCCGCCCGGTGAACTTCGGGAACCAGTACGCGACGCCGCCGAGCACCGGGAACACGTTGATGCCGAGCAGCACGTAATGCAGGTGCGCGACGACGAAGTACGTATCGGTGAGCTGCCAGTCGAGCGGCACGGCCGCGGTCATCACGCCCGACACGCCGCCGATCACGAACATCAGCACGAAACCCGCGAAATACAGGAACGGCGTGCGGAACACCGGGCGCCCGGTCCAGATCGTCGCGATCCATGCGAACACAGCGACCGCGCTCGGGATCGAGATCAGCATGCTCGCGGCGCCGAAGAACGCGAGCGCGAGCGGCGCGATGCCCGTCGCGAACATGTGGTGGACCCACACCTCGAAGCCGATCAGCATCGTCGCCACGGTCGACACCGCGACGGCCTCGTACGCGACGAGCGGCCGCCGGCAGAAGGTCGGCAGCGCATCCGACACGATCCCCATCGCCGGCAGCACGACCACGTAGACCCACGGATGCGCGAACATCCAGAACAGGTGCTGCCACAGCAGCGGCCGGCCGCCATGCGCGACGTCGAAGAAATGCGTGCCGGCATTGCGGTCGAGCCACAGCAGCAGGAACGCGAGGCTCACCGACGGCACCGCGACCAGGTTCGCGACCGACGCGGTCAGCGTGCCCCACACGATGATCGGCAGCCGGTCGATCGACATGCCATGCGCGCGCATCCGCAGCAGCGTGACGACGAAGTTCGCGGCGCCGCCGGTCGTCGAGATGCCGAGCAGGATCATCCCGAGCGCGTAGATGTCGATGTTTGCGCCGGCGCTGTAGTCGAGCGACGTGAGCGGCACGTAGTTGAACCAGCCGCCGTCCGGCACCGCGCCGAGCGGAAAGCTCGCGTACAGGAACAGCCCGGCGAACAGGAACGACCAGTACGAGAACGCGTTCAGCCGCGGAAACGCCATGTCACGCGAGCCGAGCATCAGCGGCCACAGGTAGTTCGCGAAGCCGGACAGCACCGGCAGTGCGTACAGGAAGATCATCGTGACGCCGTGCATCGTGAACAGCGAATCGTATTGCGCAGGCGTGAGCACGGTCGCGTTCGGCCGCGCGAGCTGGATGCGCATCACGAGCGCCTCGACGCCGCCGAGCAGCAGGAACACGAACGCGGTGACGATGTAGCGCAACCCGATGCGCTTGTGATCGACGGTGCCGAGCCAGCCGCGCCAGCCGGGTTCCGATTCCCACAGCTCGGCCAGCACGCGCTCGTGCGCGGAGCCGGGCGGTGCTTCACCGAGATCGGGTACGCGGCTGAGCGGGGCGGGCGTGTCGCGGGCAATGGCCATCGGCGTCCTCGGTTCAGTGCAGCGTCGCGAGATACGCGGCGAGATCGTCGGCATCGCGCGGCGCGAGCGCGATCGACGGCATCAGCGACTGCGGCTTGACCTGCTGCGCATGCGCGATCCAGCGGCGCAGGTTGTCGGGGGTGTTGTCGAGCGTGCCGGCCGCGAGCAGCCGGCGCGTGCCGACGTGCGTGAGATCGGGGCCCGCGTCGCCCGCGGCATCGGTACCGCGCACCGCGTGGCAGCCCGCGCAGCGTGCGGCGAATACGCGCTGGCCGCGGCGTTCGGTGCCGGTGCCCGCTGCGGGCGCCGGGGCCGGTTGGCGCTGCGCGGCGAGCCACGCATGAAACGCGGCAGGCGGCTCGGCCACGACTTCGAACGCCATGTGCGCATGCTGCGCGCCGCAGTATTGCGAGCACTGGCCGCGATAGATGCCCGGCCGGTCTGCCTGCAGCCATTGACGATTGGTCTGGCCGGGAATCGTCTGGGTCTTGCCGGCGAGTTGCGGCACCCAGAACGCGTGGATCACGTCGGCGCTCTTCAGTTCGATCGCGACGGGCTCGCCCACCGGAATATGAATCTCGTTCGCCGTGACGAAGCCCGGGCCGTCCGCATCGTCCGGATAACGCACGGCCCACCACCAGTCCTGCGCGGTCACGGTGATCGTCAGCGCGGGCGGACGCGGCGGCGCCGCGACCGCACCCAGCACGCGCAGCATGTACACGAGCGCGCCGAACAGCAGCAGGATCGAGATCGCGGTGCCGACGGTCACGATCGTCAGCCCGCTGCCGTAGCCGCCGCCCGCCTGTGCGCGACGACGAAACAGCGCGATCAGCAGCAGCACGGCGATCGCGACGCAGACGAACGTGCACAGCGCGAGCAGCGCCCAGCCGAGCACGAAGACCGGCTGGGCGGCGGGGCCGGCCGCGTGCACGACGTACGCGAGGGGCAGCGGCGCGGCAGGGTTGCCGGGCGTCGCAGGCTCGGCGGCCGCGCGCGCCACGAGCGGCGCGACTGCCCATGCGAACGGTGCGATGCGTGTAATACGACGCGTTTTCCTGGACGGCGGAACGAGCAACACGACTCCTTGCCGCATTCGGCGGCATGACGACAGCCGTTCGCGGCAGAGCAAATTTCGTGCACGCGCGGCGCCCACGTAGGCAGCCGTGCGGGGGCGGGATGGCGTGCGCAACGGCCGGCGCGTTACAGCTGCCTTGTAAATTGAGTGGCGCGTTTTTACGCGCGCGTCTGGCTGGCGGAAGGTCGTTTGCTGTGCCGATCAAGTTCCGGAACGACGCGACAGCGACAGCGGCGGCGTGCCGGCCATCATCGCAAAACGGCCGAACCGACCGCGAACGTCGCGCCGTCCCGGGGGCTTACGATTCGCCTTTCCCGTCCTTGCTGCCCTTGCCGGCCTTGTCGCCGTGGTCGCCCGGCAGCACGGCCGACAACACCTGCCGCGCGGTCTCGACGATCACGTTACCCTCGCGCGGGTCGCCTTTCACCAGCGTTTCGGCGAAATGTTTCGCTTGCTGCAGCGTCACGTGCGGCGGCAGCGGCGGCACCTCGGGGTCGCTCTTCACTTCGAGCACGACCGGCCGGTCGGACGCGAGAGCTTCGTCCCACGCGGCGCCGAGCTGTTCCGGATCGTCGACGTAGATGCCCTTGAGGCCGAGCAGCGTCGCGAAGCGGTAGTACGGCACGTTCGGGATCTGCTGCGACGCGTCGAACTTCGGGTCGCCTTCCATCACGCGCTGCTCCCACGTGACCTGGTTCAGGTCCTCGTTGTTCAGCACCATGCAGATCCAGCGCGGGTCGGGCCACTGGCGCCAGTATTTAGCGACGGTGATCAGCTCGGCCATGTTGTTCATCTGCATCGCGCCGTCGCCGACCATCGCGATCACAGGGCGCACCGGGTACGCGAATTTCGCGGCGATCGCGTAGGGCACCGCGGCGCCCATCGACGCGAGGCCGCCGGACAACGAACCCATCATCCCGCGCCGCATCATCAGGTCGCGTGCATACCAGTTCGCGCAGGAGCCCGAATCGCTCGTCAGGATCACGTCGTCGGGCAGGCGCGGCGACAGCTCGGTAAACGCGCGCTGCGGATTCACGCCGCGCCCGGCGCTGGCCTTCGCGGCCGCGCGCGCCGCGAGCGTGTCGTGCCAGTCATGGTTCCATTTCGCGATCCGGTCGCGCCACACGGTGTCGCGCCGCTCGTTCAGCAGCGGCAGCAGCGCGCGCAGCGTCTCGGCGCTGTCGCCGACGAGGTTGACCTCCATCGGGTAACGCAAGCTCAGCATGTCGGCCTTCAGGTCGATCTGCACGCCGCGCGCCTGGCCTTCCTTCGGCAGGAATTCCGAATACGGAAAACCCGAGCCGACGACCAGCAGCGTGTCGCATTCGGTCATCAGTTCGTAGCTCGGCTTGGTGCCGAGCAGCCCGATCGAGCCGGTGACCCACGGCAAGTCGTCCGGCAGCGCGGCCTTGCCGAGCAGCGCTTTCGCGGCGCCCGCGCCGAGCCGGTCGGCCACCGCGATCACCTCGTCGGTCGCCTTCAGCGCGCCGGCACCCACCAGCATCGCGACTTTCGACCCCGCGTTGAGCACGTCGGCCGCGCGCCGCAGGTCGTCCGCATACGGCACGACTTTCGGCGCGGTGTAGCCGACGCCCGAATGTACGGTGCCGTGCGCACGCTTCGGCGGCGCGTAATCGAGCTCCTGCAGGTCGTTCGGCAGCACGAGCGCGGTGACCGTGCGCGCGCCGAGCGCGGTGCGCACCGCGCGGTCGACCAGATGGCGCACCTGGCCCGGCACCGTCGCAAGCTGAACGAATGCGCCTGCAACATCTTTGAAAAGCGCCGGAAGATCCACCTCCTGCTGATAGTGGCCGCCGAGCGCCGCGCTTGCTGGCCGACGATCGCGAGCACCGGCATGTGATCGAGCCGCGCGTCGTACAGGCCCGTCACGAGGTGCGCGGCGCCGGGGCCCGACGTCGCGACGCATACGCCGAGCTCGCCTGTAAATTTTGCATGCGCGGACGCCATGAAGGCTGCCATCTCCTCGTGGCGCGCCTGGATGAATTCGATCTTGCCGTCCGCACGGTTCAGCGCGCCGAAAAAGCCGTTGATGCCGTCGCCCGGGTAGCCGTAGATGCGGCGCACGCCCCAGTCGTACAGTCGCTCGACGATGAAATCCGCCACTGTCGCCATGCCGTTTCTCCTTGGTTCGGGATGAGCCGATGGGAGGCAGCCGCGCAAGGCACATGCCGCGCCGCGTGCGTCGGGCACGGCGGTTGCACGCCGCATCCGCAAGCAAAAAAAGCAAGCTGACCGGAGCGCGGCGACGGCACGTTCCATCGCGCCGGCGATCGACGACGTGTGCGCTCGCGCGCACCGTGTGCCGACCGCCCGGCCCGCAGCCGCATGCGGATGCGCGCTGGCAGTGAATCGCATGGCGCGACTATCGCCGGCACCCGCCGTCACGCGTCCGGACGAGCAAGACCGCACACGCGAACCATTCACTTTCCTAGCGAGGAGGGGGCATGCCTGCCTTCAACCGATCATTCCTGCGCCGCTGTGCCGCCTGCGCACTGCTGGCCGCGTGCGCGTCGGCGCTGCCCGCGGCAGCCCAGTTGCGCCCACCCAATCCAGCCAGCGTGCCCGACACGTCCACGCAGGCGTTCAAGCGCGCCGACCGAAAAATGATGGAAGCGATGGAGAGCGCGCCGTACACCGGCGACGCCGATCGCGATTTCGTCTCACACATGGCGCCGCATCACCAGGGCGCGATCGACATGGCGCAGGTCGAGCTCAAATACGGCAAGGACCCGACGCTGCGGCAGCTCGCGAGCCGGATCGTCGCCGCGCAGCGCGACGAGATCGCGCTGATGGAGCGCTGGCAGAAGGAGCGCGGCAAAACGCCGTGAGCCGCGATGCGAGACGGCGATACGCAGCCGGCTGTATCGATGGTTCGGCATCCGATGAGTGGCGATACCGGACACGTGCCGAGGCGATGGCCGTGCGTCCTATCGGCTGCGAAAGGAGGCGCGATGCATGGACGGTGAGCACGAGACGGCAGGCCGTTCGATCGACAGCGTCGCCGACTACATGGCCGCGATCGGCGCGCAGCGGCAGACGATGGCGCTGCGGCTCTTTCGCGGCCAGTGCAACGCCGGCTGGCCGCTCGTGCCGGGCATCGCTCGGCAGCGCGCGTCGCCTGACGTGGAAGCGCGGATGCTCGACGAATTCACGCGGCGCGCACTGCCGCATCTCGAACCCGGGCAGAACCTCGATGCGTGCGACTGGCTCGCGCTCGCGCAGCAGCACGGGATGCGCACACGCCTGCTCGACTGGTCCGGCAACGCGCTGGCCGCGCTGTGGTTCGCGGTCAGGCGCGCGGGCGAAGCGGGCGGAGACGGCGTGGTGTGGTGCCTGTCGCACGACGCCGACGACATCGCGACCGCAGCCGAACGGCGCGCGCCGCTGCAGGTCACGCGCACCAAGGTGTTCCGTCCGCGGCACGTGATGCCGAGAATCACCGCGCAGGACGGCTGGTTCACGATTCACTGTTACGACGCCGGCGCCGAGCGCTTCGTGCCGCTCGACCAGCATGGGGACCTCGCCGGCCGCCT
>NZ_BCPO01000208.1:0-55308 GCF_016586105.1 Burkholderia sp. E168m15 | reverse complement strand
GGGGACCTCGCCGGCCGCCTGATGCGTATCGTCGTGCCGGGCGCCCGGTTCGCGACGATCCGGCAGGAACTCGCCGGTGTCGGCGTGAGCGTCGCGACGATCTTTCCGGATCTCGACGGCATCGCGCAATTGACCGACACGCGCTATTTCCCGGACGACGAGGACACACACGCGCCGCGGTAAAGCCCACACGGGCTGCGGGCCGGGCACGCGCGATGCTTGTCCTCGACGGCGCGTACACGGGACCGAACCCCAAACGCCCGGCTTGCGACCGGTTCGCGGCAGGCGACGCGGCGGCTCCTGCGCGCGATTCAAACAGAACATCGAATCCGGAGGCTTTCATGCGCGAACCCAACGAACCACCGCGCGGTCGTCGCGACACGGCGTGCGGGCCCGCCGCCGGTTCCCGGCCGGCCGGAAACGCCGTCACCCGCGCGTTCGAACGTTTTGCGTCGAGCGTGACCACCTGGGCCGGCTCGCCGGTGGCGTTCGGCAGCGCGGTCGCGATCACCGTGCTGTGGCTCGTGAGCGGGCCGCTGTTTCATTACTCCAACGCGTGGCAGCTCGTGATCAACACCGGCACCACGATCATCACGTTCCTGATGGTGTTCCTGCTGCAGCGCAACCAGAACCGCGACAGCGTGGCGTTGCACCTGAAGCTCGACGAACTGCTCGCGGTCACGCGCGCGGCGAGCGACCGGCTGATCGGGATCGAGGATGCGTCGGAGGAGGAATTGCGCGCGTTGGCGCAGACCTATGTCGAAATGGCGCAGCGCGCGGCCGAGCGCGGCGAGGACGAACCGGGCGGCAAGCGCGCGGAAACGGCCGACACGCCGCCCGAATCCTGATCGTCGGATCTTCCGATCGAGCGATGTGCGGCCCGATGATTTTTCAAACGCTTGTCGTTTCGGTCGGCGCACCGTGGTGCGACGGCTCACATGCGCCGCTCGCAGCGGGGAACGGCACGTGCTGCATGCCGAAACGAAGCCCGGTCGTTCCGGGTATTGCCTACGGTGCCTCCATGAACTCCAGAACCCCTTCGAACCCGTTGTTGAACCTTGCGGTGGCCGTCGCTTGCGGAGCGGCCGCGATGTACTTCCTCGATCCGGCGTCCGGCCGGCGCCGACGCGCTTATCTGCGCGACAAGGCGGTTGCGGGCCGGCACGACGTGGCCGATTATGCGAATACGCAGGTGAAGCGGGCGGCCGACCATGCGCGCGGCGCGATCGTCGGCCTGCGGGCGGACTGGCTCGCGGGCGATGCGAGCGACGTGCAGGTGGCCGAGCGCGTGCGCGCGGCGCTCGGCCGGCTCGTCGCCCGCCCGCGCGACATCGACGTGAGCGTCGAGCGCGGCAACGTGTGCTTGACCGGACAGGTCGAGGAAGCCGAACGTCAGGCGCTGATCGACGGCGTCGCCGCGCTGCATGGCGTGCATCACGTCGAGGACGCGATGGGCGCGCGCAGCGAGTACAAGGCGTCGCCCGACGGTCATTCGCAGTGACGCGGCCGCGGCTGCCCGCACCGGCGGGGGGCCGGTGAACGAGTACGACACGCATTCGGCGCACGCACGGCTGCCGGCACGACGGCAGCCTGGCGCCCCAACCGGAGCAAGCCCATGATCGACCGCCAGCCCCCCGACACGACGCCTCCGCAGCCGGAGCCCGGCGCGCACGACGCGCTCGAACACCTCCTCGGCAGCCTGCATCGGCACGGCTTCCTGCGCTTCGCGAACGAAGTCGTCAGCGCGAACGCGCGACTGGCCGACACGTTCGTCGACGCGCTCGACAAGCCCGGCATGCAGAGCGGTATGGAGAATCTCGCGGTGCTCGTGACGGCGCTGTCGCGCATTCCGCCGGAACAGTTCAGCCGTGCCGCGTTCGCGGCGGCCGACGCGCTGCATCACGTCGGCTCGTGGCAGCCGTCTCAGCACGAGCATGTCGCGCCCGGCGTGCGCGGCGTCTACCGGCTGCTGCACGACGAGGCGCTGTGGGATGCGTTGACGCCGCTGCTCGAAGGGCTGAAGGTCTTCGCGCAAGGGCTCGCGCGCGATCCTCGGTCGCCGGTCGCCGAGCTCAACGAGACGACGAAAGACGCGTGAGCGCGCGCGGTTGCAGGTCGCTCGCGGCGCACAGGCCCGCGAACTGACGAATGATGCGCTGCGTCGGCGCGCTGGCCGGCCAGTGCGATACCGCGTCGATGCCGACCCAGCGGCACAGTGCGATTTCCCGGCCCGGGCACGCGTGCGCGCCGAGCGGCAGGCTCGCGACGAAGACGTGATGGCGTTTCACGCTGCCGTCCACGTAGAAGAAATACGCGAGTTCGAGATCGGCGAGCCCCGTTTCCTCCCGAAGTTCGCGATGCGCGGCGTCGAGCGCCGATTCGCCGCGCCGAATCACGCCGCCCGGCAGTGTCCAGCGCGACGCTCGCCCGCGCGCGACCAGCAGCACACGCTGGTTGCGATGGCAGATGATCGTCGCGCGTTCCTTCGCCAGCGGCGCCAGCGGCACCGCGCGAACAGGGAAATCGGCCGGGTCGGGTAGCGTCATGCAAGGCAGGCAACGGGTGATTGAAAGATCCACGGCCTTGTACAGCAACGTGCATGCCCGCTTCGCCGCCGCGCCGGCCGGCATGCGGACGTTTCAGGGCCGCTGCCCGATCGCCGTCCGCGATTTTTCAACGGCTTGTCATTTCTGCCGCCGGCCATCGAGGGCGGGCCGTGCGGCGCGACGTATGAACTATCGCGAGTCGTCCGGTTCGTCGGGCCGATGCGGCGTCCCGCTTTCCGGCTCGGTCGGCTTGCCTTCGGCGGGGTCGTGGGCGCTGCGCGGCGGCGGCGTGCCCGTGCCGCGGCGCTTGCCTTCGGGGCCGGGCGTGCTGTCGCCGCGATCTTCGCCGCGTGTGTCGGTGTCGAGCGAGGTGGAGCGTGTCATGGTTCGCGAGTCCTGTCGGGGGGCGGTCGAAGTGCACGCATCGCGCATCGTGCATGCCGCGGTCGGACGAAGCAGGTGGCCGGGCCCGCCGTTTGCTTGATCGCGCGCTTGAGGTCGGCGCGAGCAATGTCGCCCGCGCCGCCGCCTGGAGCCCCGTTTCATGCCCGATGCGATCCTGTGCCCGTTGTCCGTTCGTGAGCGATGGTGCGTCGCGGTCCGGCGCGCGTTGACGCCCGGACCGCGACGCACCGGCGCGCCGGACGCGTTCGCGCCGGCGGTGGCCGGTGTCGCCCTGTCGACGCCGATGATGCCGATGATGCCGATGCGCGTGCCTTGGCCGGTGTTCGAGCGCTGGCCCACCGCCATCGCCCGTGCAGGCGACGGCCAGTCCGGCGGCGGCAGCGGCTCGGGCGCCGCGCCAGGCCGCAACGGCGAGCACTCGACCGACGCGCCGGGCGGCGGTGGCGGCGACGACCATCCGCACGACGATCGCGGCGGCCGCACCGGCGGCGACGGGGATGGCAACGACGGCGACGGCGAACGCAAGCGGCCCGGCAAGAAGCCGCTGATCATCCTGGGCGCGGTGGTGTTCGTGCTGCTGATCGGCGGGCTCGTGTGGTGGTTCGCGACGCGCAACCAGGAAAGCACCGACGATGCGTATACCGACGGCAACGCGATCGCGGTCGCGCCGCACGTGTCCGGCTACGTGACGCGCCTGGCGGTCGACGACAACACCTTCGTGCGGCGCGGCGACGTGCTCGTCGAGATCGATCCGCGCGACTACCGCGCGCAGGTCGACGCGGCGCAGGCCCAGCTCGGTCTCGCGCAGGCGCAGCTCGACGCGGCGCGCGTGCAGCTCGATATCGCCCGCGTGCAGTATCCGGCCCAGTACCGGCAGGCGCGCGCGCAGATCGAATCGGCGGAAGCCGCGTACCGGCAGGCGCTCGCCGCGCAGTCCCGCCAGCGGGCGGTCGATGCGCGCGCAACCTCGCAGCAGGCGATCGACGCGGCCGATGCGCAGCGCGCGACCGCCGACGCGAACGTCGCGATGGCCCAGGCGCAGGCGCGCACCGCGAGCCTCGTGCCGCAGCAGATCCGGCAGGCCGAGACGGCCGTCGAGGAACGCCGCCAGCAGGTGCTGCAGGCGCGCGCGCAGCTCGAGACGGCCAACCTGAACCTGTCGTACTGCGAGATGCGCGCGCCGTCCGACGGCTGGGTCACGCGGCGCAACGTGCAACTGGGCTCATTCCTGCAACCGGGCACGTCGATCTTCTCGATCGTCACGCCGCGCGTGTGGGTCACCGCGAATTTCAAGGAGTCGCAGCTCGAGCGGATGCGCATCGGCGACCGTGTCGACGTGTCGGTCGACGCGTATCCCGATCTCGACCTGCACGGCCACGTCGACAGCATCCAGCTCGGCAGCGGCTCGCGCTTCTCCGCATTCCCGACCGAGAACGCGACCGGCAACTTCGTGAAGATCGTGCAGCGCGTGCCGGTGAAGATCGTGCTCGACGGCCCGCTGCCGACCCGTCCACCGCTCGGTCTCGGCCTGTCGGCCGTGCCGACCGTCCACCTGAAATGACCGGCCGCCGTGCCGCGGCCGGTGTCGACCGGAGCGATCCGATGCCCGATACCCGCATGCCGTTCCCGTTTCGCGAGGCCCGCCGATGAACCGGCCGCCCGAGCGCGGCGGCGCGTCCGGCGGCACCTGGCGACCCGCCGCGAACCCGTGGCTCATCGCGATCGTCGTCACGCTCGCCGCATTCATGGAAGTGCTCGACACGACGATCGTCAACGTCGCGCTGCCGCACATCGCCGGCACGATGTCGGCGAGCTACGACGAGGCGACCTGGACGCTCACGTCGTATCTTGTCGCGAACGGCATCGTGCTGCCGATTTCGGGGTTCCTCGGGCGCCTGCTTGGCCGCAAGCGCTACTTCCTGCTGTGCATCGCCGCGTTTACCGTGTGCTCGTTCCTGTGCGGCGTCGCGACCAACCTCGGCGAACTGATCGTGTTCCGCGTGCTGCAAGGGCTGTTCGGCGGCGGGCTGCAGCCGAACCAGCAGTCGATCATCCTCGATACGTTTCCGCCCGAGCAGCGCAATCGCGCGTTCTCGATCTCGGCGATCGCGATCGTCGTCGCGCCGGTGCTCGGGCCGACGCTCGGCGGCTGGATCACCGACCATTTCTCGTGGCGCTGGGTGTTCCTGCTCAACGTGCCGATCGGCGCGCTGACCGTGCTCGCGGTGATGCAGCTCGTCGAGGACCCGCCGTGGCGGCGCGACGCCGAACGCGGAATCTCGATCGACTACATCGGCATCGGGCTGATCGCGATCGGGCTCGGCTGCCTGCAGGTGATGCTCGATCGCGGCGAGGACGAGGACTGGTTCGGCTCGAACTTCATCCGCGTCTTCGCCGTGCTGTCCGTGCTCGGGCTGGTCGGCGCGACGCTGTGGCTGCTGCGTACGAAGAAACCGGTGGTCGACCTGTCGTGCCTGCGCGACCGCAATTTCGCGCTCGGCTGCGTGACGATCGCGACGTTCGCGGCCGTGCTGTACGGCAGCGCGGTGATCGTGCCGCAGCTCGCGCAGCAGCGTCTCGGCTACACGGCGACGCTCGCGGGGCTCGTGCTGTCGCCCGGCGCGCTGCTGATCACGCTCGAGATTCCGCTCGTGAGCCGGCTGATGCCGCACGTGCAGACGCGCTATCTGGTCGGGTTCGGCTTCGTGCTGCTGTGCGCTTCGCTGATCTATTCGCGCACGCTGGTGCCGGACATCGACTACACGCACCTGATGTTGATCCGCTGCGCGCAGTCGCTCGCGATCGGCTTCATGTTCGTGCCGATCACGACGCTCGCGTACCTGACCGTGCCGCAGCGGCTCAACGACGACGCGTCCGCGCTGTTCACGATGTTCCGCAACGTCGCGGGCTCGATCGGCATCTCGGTGTCGACCGCGCTGATCCGCGAGCGCACGCAGGCGCGCATGGCGCATCTGTCCACGCACATGTCGACGCTGTCGCAGAACTTCCAGGATGCGTTGCAGGAGAATGCGCGCGCGATCGGCGCGCTGACGGGCGCGCAGCCGTCGGCCGCGCTGCAGACGGCGAGCGGGCGGCTGTACCAGACCTTCATCGAACAGGCGACGATCCTCGCGTATATCGACGTGTTCGCGATCCTCGCGGTGTTCTGCGCGTTCAGCATTCCGCTGACGTTCCTGTTCTCGCCGGCGAAGGCCGCGGGCGGCGCGGGAGGGCATTGATGATGACGATGCATCGACGCGGCCGTTGCCGACATTCGCTACCCGCACGCGGAATCGC
Organism: Burkholderia sp. E168m15; assembly: GCF_016586105.1. NCBI lineage: Bacteria > Pseudomonadati > Pseudomonadota > Betaproteobacteria > Burkholderiales > Burkholderiaceae > Burkholderia > Burkholderia sp. E168m15. Next base: position 49,060 of record NZ_BCPO01000208.1, on the reverse strand, counting down.
CGCGATGCTCGCCGCCTGCGCGGTGCTTGCGGGCTGTACCGTCGGACCGGATTTCAAGCCGCCGCAGGCGGACGCGCCGGCCAACTGGCATGACTTGCAGGCCGCGGACGCGGCATCGCCGGCATCGGGCGCGTCAGCGGCATCGGCTGCATCAGCGGCATCGGCCCCCGGCGCACATGCGCCATCGTCGCCGGTGACGAGCGCCGATCCCGATCCGCGCTGGTGGCGCGCGTTCGGCGATCCGCTGCTCGACCAGCTCGTCGAGCGCGCCGCGCATGACAACCTCGACGTGCAGGCCGCCGTGCTGCGCATCGCCCAGGCGCGCGCGCAGGTCCGCGCGGCCGCCGCGCAGGGTTTGCCGGACGTGCGTGCGACCGCGAGCTACCAGCGCGAACAACTCGGCCTGAAAGGGATCGTCGAGGAGCAGGGCATCGACCAGCGGGTCGATCGTCTCGGCGCGCCGGGCTCGCCGCTCGACCGGTTCGGGCCGGGCACCGGCGCGAGCGTGCAGCAAGGCGCGCGCGGCGCGCTCGATGCGCTCGAAGCGCCGGTCAACCTGTGGCAGGCCGGGTTCGACGCATCGTGGGAGCTGGACCTGTTCGGCCGGGTGCGCCGCTCGGTCGAAGCGGCCGGCGCGCAGGCGAGCGCGGCGATCGCGAGCCGCGACGATGCGCTGCTGTCGCTGGAAGCCGAAGTCGCGCAGACCTATCTGCAACTGCGCGGCGCGCAAGCGCAGCGCGCGCTGGCCGACGATCTGCAACGCGCGCAGCGGGAACTGCTCGACCTGACGCGCGAGCAGGCCGCGCACGGTCTCGCGAGCGATCTCGACGTGCGCAGCGCCGAGGCGCGGCTCGCGCAGATCCGCACGCAACTGCCGCAGTTCGACCAGCAGATCGTGCTGCTGCGCAACGGTCTCGCGTATCTGGTGGGCGGCGCGCCGGGCGCGCTCGACGACTGGCTCGACGCGCCGCGCGCGTTGCCGGACGTGCCGCCGGCCGTGCCCGTCGGGCTGCCGTCGACGCTCGCGCGCCGGCGCCCCGACATCCGCCGCGCGGAGGCCGAGCTGCATGCGGCCACCGCCGACGTCGGCGTCGCGGTCGCGCAGTTCTATCCGGACATCTCGTTGACGGGGCAAGTCGGGTTGCGTGCGTCGCACGTGCGCGAGCTCGCGCACTGGTCGCACCTGTTCTATTCGTTCGGACCGGCCGTCTCGCTGCCGATCTTCTCCGGCGGGCAGCTCGTGTCGAACCTGCGGCTGTCGCAGGCGCGCCAGGCGGAAGCGGCGCTCGCCTACCGCCAGGCCGTGCTCGTCGCGCTGCGCGACGTCGACAATGCGCTGGCCGTGTACCGCACCGACCAGGCGCGCGCGGCCGCGCTCGACGATGCGGTGAAGGCCGAACAGGGCGCGCTGGATCTCGCACGCGATCGCTACAGGAAAGGGCTGTCGCCGTTCCTCGACGTGCTGGACGCCGAGCGGCAATGGTCGGAAGGCCGGCAGCAGGCCGAGCAGGGCGCGTTGCAGAAGACGACCGATCTCGTCGCGCTGTACAAGGCGCTCGGCGGCGGATGGGAGGCCGGCTCGGGCACGAACTCGGATGCGGGGGCAGAGGCGGCACGCACCAGATAGCCGCAAGCGCGTGCCGGGCTTCGCGAGCCGCGCTCGCGCAACGTCGTTCGCCGGCCCGCGCGCGGCCTCAATCCCACGCGTGCTTGCTGAACTGATAGCCCTTCGAGCGGATGGTCTTGATCCGCTTCGGTTCGTTCGCATCGTCGCGCAGCTTGCGGCGCAGCTTCGAGATGCGGCCGTCGATCGACCGATCGAGGCCGTCGAACGCGATGCCGCGCAGCAGCAGCGTCAGGTCTTCCCGGCTGACCACCTCGCCCGCGCGGCATACGAGCGCCCACAGCAGGTCGAATTCGGTCGACGTCAGGCGCGGCATGCTGCCGTCGGGAAGATGCACGCGACGGTCGGCCCGGTCGATCGAGAACTTGCCGAACACGTATCGCTGCGGCGAATCCGGCACGGGCTCGCCGGCCGGCACGCGCGTACGTCGCAACTGCGCCTTGATCCGCGCGAGCAGCAGGCGCGGCTCGACCGGCTTGCGGAGAAAGTCGTCCGCGCCGAGTTCCAGGCCGAGCAATTCGTCGAACGGTTCGTCGCGGCCCGTCACCATGATGACGATGCCGTCGTAATGCATGCGCGCCTCGCGGCAGATCTCGAAGCCGTCCTTGCCCGGCAGGTTGACGTCGAGCAGCACGAGATCGGGGCGGCTCGCGACGATCGCCGGTACCGCGCCGGTGCCGTCGAACAACGTCTCCACCCGGTAATGATGCTTGCGCAGATAGTCGGCGATCAGCGCGGACAGCGGGACGTCGTCTTCGACGAGCAGGATTCGAATGGGCATCGGTAAACGAAGGGGCAAAACGGGAAGGTGGCGAGCGGTCAGGCCCAGTCCGAACGCGTCGTAGCCGAAGCGACGTGGATGATACTGCGCAACATTCCGACGGAATGTGACGAAATCTGGATCGTTCGGTGAGCTTAGCTGTGGGCCAATCGCTGCCGCCGGGTGGAAAGCGCGGGGTGGGTAGCGTCAGGCCGCTTGTGAGGTTGAAACAGGTCGATGCGAGGTCCGGCGCGGCGCGCGCGATGATGCACGAGCGGGCATCCTTCAGACGAAAACGTTTGCGCCGATCCGGCGTCGGCGAACCTCGCTTGCACCGGCCGAACCCAGGCCAGGCAAGGTTAGTCGACATATCATTACAAAATATTACCGACGTGGGCGCGTCTCGGTCCCTACAATTCCCGAACCTGACTTACGCGCCTCGCATACTGCGATGGCCTCTGTTTTCCGGTCGCATCGACGGCCGGTTTCGACGACCCGTCGAGTCAGGCTGCTCGCGGGCGGAACCGGGATGCGCGTGGGTCGGATCGATGCCGCACCGGCTCGCGACGGGTCGGCAAGCGGAGACAAGACGAATGATTCACGGAAATCACGGGATTCACGGGGAAGCGAAATGACGCCGTTGCAAGTCGTCCTGAGTCTCGATGCACTCACGCATGCGATCGAAGCCGCGGTGGCGCGCGCCGACTGGAACGAGGCCGTCCGCGCTGCCGAGATGCGTTCGGCGTTCATCGTTGCGCTTGCACCCGATCAACCGGACGAGGTCATGTCGGCGCTGATGAAAGTGCAGGAGATCGATGTCCGGATCTCCACCGTCGCGCGCGAAACGCTGGAGGCGCTCCTCGCGGAGGGCTGGACGGCGTTGCACGCCACCCGCGCGGCAACGAACGCGCTGAGGGTGCAGCAGCGGTCGCTCGAGACCGGCGCCGCGGCAACGCGACATTGAGATTCGTTTCCTTCGGTGCTGGCATGAGATTCAGAAAACGCACGAGTCAGGTCGATGCAACACGATGGTTCGCCGAGGGCGACCATGAACGGGTAGAGCGTCGTGAGGGCAAGTGGGCGGTCGCGACGCCGGAAGGCTGGCGATCGGTGAAGCCGGGCGACTGGATCGTGCGCGATGAATGCGGCAACTGCTGGCCGATGGAAGACGGCCTCTTCATGCATTGCTACGAACCGGCAGCGGACTGACTCGGCTGCCGGTTCGCCGCGCTTACCGGCTCTTGCGCGAGAACATCAGCGAATCGGCGTCGTTGAAGCGGATGCGCCGCGGCTCGCCGTAACCGGCTTTCTCCGCGACCCGGATCGAGGCGACGTTGGTCGGCGCGATCAGGCACACGCTGCGCTCGAACCGCTGCTGTGCGTCGAGCCATGCGAGCGCGGCCGCGAGCGCCTCCGTCGCGTAGCCATTGCCTTGCGCCCACGTCGCCAGCGCCCAGCCGGCTTCCGGCACGCCGCGAATCGGCGGCTCGATGTTCCGATGAAAATCCGCGAAGCCGAGATCGCCGACATAACGGCCCGACGCCTTTTCTCGAATCGCCCAGTAGCCATAGCCGAGCAGTGGCCACAGCCCGCGATACGCGAGCATGCGCATCCACGAGTCGCGCGGTGTGGAGGGCGTGCCGTTGAAGATGTGCGCGACGACGCCGGGCTCCGCCCACATCGCGGCGAGTGCGTCGAAGTCGCCGAGCGGATGGCCTTCGAGAATCAGGCGCGGCGTGTCGAGAACGGGCGGGGACGAGACGGGTGGCACGGCGCTGAATGTCATCGGGCGTTCCATGAGGGAAAGCGGCACGGCTGCCGCGCTTGGGCTCCGTACGATACCGCGTAAACGGCGAGCGGGGCGCAATGCCCCGCCCGCATCGCGGCATGACGTGCGATCGTGCCCGTCCCGTAGGGTCTTTACTTGCGGCTTTTCAGGAAGGAACGCCCTTCGGCCGTGATCGACGCGCCGGAGCGGCCGTGCGGGGGATGGCTGACGAACCCGGCGCTGACGAGCTCCCGCGCGATCGACCAGCCGAGCGCCGGCGCATCGCGGCCGTAGCGAACATCGGCGAGGCGTTCGAGCGCCCAGATCGCGGAGGCCGACAGGTTGGGGGTGTTGGACGTGAGATTGTCGTTCATCGCTTCCTCGGGAAATGGCGTTTCGGGATGGACGGCGCGTGGCCGCGGGATCGGCGGCGCAAGCGTCAGTCTGCTTGCAGCAACGGCAACAGCGCCTGCAGCGCCGCTTCCTCGTCGGGGCCGGTGGCGAGCACCTGGGCCGACGTGCCGCCGTGAACCTGCAGCGACGCGATCGCGCCGCTGTCTTTTGCGTTGCTGCCGTGCCCGTTCGCGATCAGCTGGATATCGCTGTCGAAACGGCGTGCCGCGTCGACGGTCGCGTCGCGCGCGGCGCGGCCCCGATTACGGTTCCATGCGGGGCCGATTTGAACGTACACGACAGTTGCCACGATGCTGGAAAGCCTCCGGACAGGTGGGCGGAGCGGCGCGCGACCTGCACGGTTGCGCGCGTGTTGCGGACATCGGGCGGCCGGGATGTCACGATTTCCCGCAGGGTCGCGGGGCGCCGGCCGGGCGGAGTGCGCGCGCCATTCGGCGCGAACATGCCGACATCCGCTGCGAAGGCGCATTCAAGTGCGCGGATTGTCGGGAAGTGGATGATTATAATGCATCGGCCAGATCATGTGAATTGCATTATAATGCCGTGTGCGCCGCTGGCGGCCCGTGGCACTGCCGGCGGCCGCGTGGCGGCGCATCCGGGCATGCGACCTGCTCGCCCGGCATCGTCGATCGACCCGAACCTCTCCCCGAATGGAAGCTGCAATGAATGCCCCCGCCTGCCCGCAATGCGCGATGGAAAACACTTACCCGGATGGCGCGCTGACCGTGTGCGCGGACTGCGGCCATGAATGGTCGGCCGACGCCGGCGCCGAGGCCGGCGACGAACCGGCGGGCGACGTCGTCAAGGACGCCAACGGTAACGTGCTGTCGGACGGCGATTCGGTCGTGCTGATCAAGGACCTGCGCGTGAAGGGTTCGTCGATCACGCTGAAGATGGGCACCAAGGTCAAGAGCATCCGGCTCGTCGGCGGCGATCATGAAGTCGACTGCAAGACCGACATGGGCGGCTTCATGCTGAAGGCGTGCTATCTGAAGAAGGTCTGAGCACACGGTTCAGGCAGCCGCTGCATCCGCGTTTTCATCCGCCGCATTTCCAGCCGATTACCCGCACATGGCCGAGGATCGAACTTCCTACGACGCGTTCGTCAGGTTCCTGGCGACGCCGCTGAACGACGGCCGGCCGTTCGTGCTGGAGACGCAGCACGCGGTCTCGCTGCACTTCGATCATTTCGGCACCCAGAGCTTCATGTCGCTGCGCGATCCGGTGCGGCTCGCGCTCGGCTATACGCGCGTGATGATGGGTTTCCTGCTGTTGCAGGCCGAGCCGGCGCACATCTGCATGCTCGGGCTCGGCGGCGGGTCGCTCGCGAAGTACTGCTACCGCCACCTGCCCGGCACGACGCTCGATGCGGTCGAGATCAATCCGGACGTGATCGCGCTGCGCGACGTGTTCAGGATTCCTGCCGATGATGCGCGCTTTCGCGTGGTATGCGCGGACGGCGCGGATCATCTCGAGCGGGCGGACGTCCGGACGGACGTGATCCTGCACGACGCGTTCGTCGCCGACGGGAGGCGCGGGCGCTGTACGGGCGGCATATTCCTCGATATGTGCCGCGCGCGCCTGAGCGAATCCGGCGTGCTCGCGATCAACTTCATGGACGACGATCCGGCCTTGCCGGAGCACCTCGAGCAACTGCGATCGGTATTCGGTTCGTCGTATGCGCTGGTGCCGTGTGGCGACGACAACAACTTCGTTGCATTCGCGTGGAAGGGCGGCAGCCGGCTGCCGTCGTTGCGTACCCTGCTGGAGCGGGCGCTCGCCTGCCCGCAGGCCGGCGAACTGAAGCTCGCTGCCACCGCGCGGCGCATGAAGCACGGCGAGGGCATCGATCCGCGGCGGCTGGTGTGGCGTGCGCAATCGCACGAACGTTGGGAGATCGGCGCGTAACGGTGCCGGGGTGCCGGGGGTACCCGGCCGGCGCCACGCGGCCTTGACGGCCGCGCTTACTTCACGCGCTTGCCGATCGCGCTGCGGGTCTTGTACGTGACGCCGTGCCGGTCGAGATATTCGCGGATCAACTGCCGGACGACTTGCGACGGCGTAAGATCCTGCTCCGCGCAGAGCATCTCGAAGGCTTCCTTCTTCGCGGGATCGATCAGGACGGTCAGGCGGGCGGTTTTCGTTTCCATGACGGGGCGAGGGTGGTCGGTATGTTAATCAAATTATAATCGATCCGCTTTCGGCGTTACCGCGCGCGCCGCGCGCACTGCCCGTGGCGCACGATCAGCGTTGGCTGCGCAGCAGCGCGAGCAGGTCGTCGATCACCGGCACGATGGCGAGCGTGACGAGCACCGCAGCGAGCGGCACGGTCGACACGTAGCCCACATGCTTGAAGCCGATGGCGCCGGCCAGGCCACCGACGAAGAACGACGCGAGCATCGTCGCGTGTATCCGCAGTTTCGAACGGTTGGCGATCACCGCGTGCGCGTCGACATCGATGGCCGAGCGGTTCCAGTAGAACAGCTTCCCGAGCTCGATGCCGAGGTCGGTCACGATGCCCGTGACGTGGGTCGTGCGGATTTCCGCACCGGACAACTTCGTGATCGTCGCGTTCTGCAGCCCCATGATGAAGCACAGCAGCGTCACGGTCACCGGCACGAAGAACGTTTCCCACAGCGCGAGGTGGCTGCCGAGCAGCCCGAACAGCAACAGCAGCGCGGCTTCGACCAGCAGCGGCAGCATGAACTGGCTGTGCAGGCCCCGGCGGCGCCCCCAGTTGACGAGGATCGCCGAGCAACTGGCGCCGATCAGGAACGACCCCAGCGAGCTGATGCCGGCGAGCGCGAGCCGCACGTCACCGAGCGCCGTCTGGTCGGCGATTGCCGACACGATGCCGCTCATGTGCGACGTGTATTGCTTGACCGCGAGAAAGCCGCCGGCGTTGGCCGCGCCGGCGACGAACGCGAGCGAAAACCCGAGCTGGCGGTTCGCGGTCGCGCTGCGGTGTTTTCCCGTCAGGTTTCGAAAGTACTGCGCTGGCATAAGGGCTTCGCTCGATCGTCGCGGATTCGCGGGCACAGGCGGAAAAGCGATGCCGGGCGGCGTGACGGGCACGCCGCTTGCACCGGATACCGGGCTGTCGAATCATGTGATGAACATGATAATGTCATTATCATACCCTGTTGGCCGGATGGTGCTTTCAGTACAATGGTGCAATGCGCCGCCGGCCGGCTGTTTCGCCGCTGCGCGGCGCGCGCCCGCGATTCCCTTCTGCCCACCGCTTCATGACCCCGATCAAGTTCATCCTTCGCTACACGGCGATCCCGTTCACGGCCATCGTCGCCGTGGTGATCTGGACTGTCATACCATCGTCGAAAGAGATCGATGCGAGACAATACGCGGCGCTGTCGCGCGCGTACGCGAGTTTCCCGCTGCCGTTTAGGCGCGAGATCTCGGACACGATGGCGCACGGCACGATCAACGACCGGCGCTACCAGGCGCTGGTGCGCGATTCGCTGGGCAACGGCGTCGCGCTGGACTGGCCGGCGTCGGGCGTCGGTGGCGTCGCCGACGAGCGGCAAAAACTGGCCGAACTGATTCAGGCCGATTCGGATCTTCAAAGGCAACGGCAATGAAAACCCTGCTGGTTTCTGTGGCATTCGCGATGATCATCGCGAGTCTGATCTTCGCGCTGTACTTCATGAATCACGATCGCGGCAAGTCCAAGCGGATGGCGTGGTCGCTCGCCGCGCGCGTCGGGTTGTCGGTCACGCTGTTCCTGTCGCTGCTGATCGCGTACAAGCTCGGCTGGATCGAGCCGACCGGGTTGCCGATCGGGCGCTGACGCGCGGTTGCCGCGCGGGTGCCGGGCGGTTCGATTCCGCGTGATCGCGCCGAAGCGGACTTGACGGCGAGCACCGGTGGTCGATCAGCCCGACGAGGCGGTTCGACCGGGGCAGGCAGCCGTCATGCGAGCGCGGTGAGCGTCGGCGCGGTAGCCGTGCCGCCGGGCAGCGTGGGCAGTGCGTCGAGAAGCGACGCGGTATACGGGTGCGACGGCGCGTCGAATACCTGCGTGACCGGCCCGCTTTCGACCACGCGGCCGCGTCGCATCACGAGAATCCGGTCGGCCACGTGATGCACCACACCCAGGTCATGCGAGATGAACAGCATCGCGGTGCCGTGTTCGGCCTGCAGATCGGCGAGCAGGTCGAGCACTTGCGCCTGGATCGACACGTCGAGCGCGCTGACCGGTTCGTCCGCGACGAGCAGCGCCGGGTTGGACGCGAACGCGCGCGCGATCGCGACGCGCTGGCGCTGGCCACCGGACAATTCGCGTGGATAACGGTCGAGGCACGCCGCACCGAGCTGCACTTCGTCGAGCAGTTGCAGCACGCGGCGGCGGCGCGCGTCGCCGTGGAGTCCGACCACCTCGAGCCCTTCGCCGATGATCCGGCGGACCGAATAGCGCGGATCGAACGAACTGTACGGGTCCTGGGCGATCAGCTGCAGCCGCGCACGGCGGGCGCGCCGCGCGGCTTCGGGGATGCCGTTCCATGGCTGCCCGTCGAGCGTGACGGTGCCGGCGTCGGGTTCGACGAGCCCGAGCACGATCCGCGCGACCGTCGATTTGCCGGAACCGGATTCACCGACGATGCCGAGCGTCTCGCCGCGCGCGAGCGAGAACGACACGCCGTCGACGGCGGGCGGCGCATCGCGTCCGCCGTAGCGCTTCGTCAGCGCGTCCACGGCCAGCACCGGTGCCTGTGCGTCGATGCGCTTCGACGGCAGCGGCACGCGCTCGGCGGTCGCCAGCCGGAACCCGCGCGACGTGGCGGTGGGAATCGCCGCGAGCAACGCACGCGTGTACGGATGCGTCGGTGCGCTCAGCACGTCGCGTGCCGGCCCCTGTTCGACGACCTGGCCGGCGCGCATCACGAGCACGCGGTCGGCCAGCTCCGCGACGACCGCGAGGTCGTGGCTGATCAGCAGGATCGCGTCGCCGGCATCCCGGCGCGCACGCAGCAGTGACAGGATCTGGCGTTGCACGGTCATGTCCAGCGCCGTGGTCGGCTCGTCGGCGATCAGCAGCGACGCGCCGCCCGCGATCGCGGTGCCGATCAGCACGCGCTGCCGCAAGCCGCCCGACAACTGATGCGGATACTGCGGCAGCCGCCGCTCGGGATCGTCGATGCCGACCGAGCGCAGCAGGTCGGCGCTGCGCGTGGCGACGTCGCGCTGCCGCGTATCGTGCAACGCCTCCGCGACGAGGTCGCGCACGCGCCACAGCGGGTCGAGCGACACCAGCGCGTCCTGCAGCACGTAGCCGATCCGGCGGCCGCGTATCGCGCGCCAGTCGCGCTCGCGATGGCCGCGCGCATCGATGCCGGCGATCTCGAACCGGTCGGCGTCGATCACCGCGTGCGGGCCGTTCAGCCCGACCAGACTGCGCGCGGTGACCGACTTGCCGGAGCCCGACTCGCCGACGAGCGCGACGCATTCGCCGGCATGCACGGCGAGATCGAGCGGGCCGACGACGGCCTGCGTTCCTCGCGGGCCGCGAAACCCGATCGTCAGGCGCTCGATGCGGGCCAGCGGCGCGGCGGATGAGGTCGTTGCGCGCGCAACGTTAGCGGGCGTGCTCATGCCGCCTCCCGATGTTCGAAGCGCGCCTGCCAGTAGCCGCCGAGCGCGTTCACCGCGATCACGGCCGCGGTGATCGCGAGGCCGGGCCACACCGCGATCCACCACGCGTTGTACAGATAGTTGCGGCCCTCGGCGAGCATCAATCCCCATTCCGCGGCGGGCGGCTGCGGTCCCATCCCGAGGAAGCTCAGCCCCGACGTACCGATGATCGCGGTGCCCAGCCCGATCGTCGCGAGTACCGGTACCTGCGCGATCGCATGCGGCAACACGTGCCGCCATACCAGCACCGCCGGCGCAAGACCGAGCGTGCGCGCGTGCTCGACATAGCCGGATGCCGCGACGACGAAGGTTTGCGCGCGCACCACGCGTGCGAAGCGCGGCACCGACGCGACGCCGAGCGCGAACACGAGGTTGACCGCGCCGGGGCCGGTGAACGAGATCAGCATCAGCGCGAGCAGCAGGTCGGGAAACGCGGACACGACGTCGAGCACGCGCGTGATCAGTTCGTCGAGCCAGCCGCGTGCGAGGCCGGCGAACAGCCCGAGCGCGGTGCCGAACAGCGTCGCGACGCCGATCGCGGCCGCGCTGATCGACAGCGAGTAGCGGGCGCCGTACACGACCCGCGAGAAGATGTCGCGGCCGAGCTGATCGGTGCCGAGCCAGTGCTCGGCGCTGCTGCCGAGCTGCGCGGACAGCGGATCGGCCGCCAGCGGGTCGTAGTGCGCGAGCCAGCCCGGTGCGACGACGGCGATCGCGTTCAGCAGCAGATAGACGGCGGCGAGCGCGAGGCCCGGATGGCGGCGCAGCCAGCCGGCGGCGGCGAATGTCGCGGGCGTGCGCAACGTGAAGTCGATGGGCGTGGACATCGAAGTCTCCGGTTCAACGCGCTGCGCGGCGATCGCGCAGGCGGGGATCGATCAGCAGGTACAGCAGGTCGACGGCCGTGCTGAGCGCGACATAGATGGCCGCCGACAGGATCGCGATCGCGAGGATCACCGGCATGTCCTTCGACAGCACCGCGTCGACCGTCACCTTGCCGAGGCCGGGCCGGCCGAACACCTGCTCGGTGATCACCGCGCCGCTCAGCAGGCCGCCGACGAGCCAGCCGGCGAGCGTGACGGCCGGCAGCGCCGCGTGGCGCAGCGCATGGCGCACGCGCAGCGCGAGTCCGCCGATGCCCCACGAACGCACCGTCAGCGCGTACGGCTCGTCGAGCGCGCGCTCGATGCCTTGCCGCAGTACGCGGCCGATCACCGCGCCCTGCGCGAGCCCGAGCGACAGCGCGGGCAGGACGAGCGACGCGAAGCCGCGATCGCCGGCTACCGGGAACAGCTTCAGCGTAAAGCTGAATACGAACAGCAGCATGATGCCGAGCCAGAACGACGGCGTCGATGCGAGCAGCAGTTCGACGCCCGACGCGGCGCGGCCGGCCCAGCGGCGGCCGGCCGTCAGTACCGCGAGGCCGACCGCGAACACGATCGTCACGACCAGCGCCGCGCCCGTCAGTTTCAGCGTCGGCCACAGCTGGCCGAGCACGAGCGGCGCGACGTCGGTGTTCAGGATGTACGAGCGGCCGAACTCGCCGTGCAGCACGCGCCACAGGTAATGCACGTATTGCAGCGCAAGCGGCTCGTCGAGCCCCCATTCCTGGCGGATCGCGGCTTCGATCTCCGGCGTGCTCAACTGCTCGCCGATCAGGATGCTGACGATATCGCCCGGCGCGAGATGCACGGCGGCGAACGACAGCGTGACTGCGGCCCACAGCACGAGCGCGCCGGTGGCGAGCCGCGTCGCGATCGGCGAACGCAGCCAGCGGCGCCATGCGGCCGGCGGCGCAGCGGTAGGCCGCGCGTCCGGGACGGAGACGAAAGCGGACGACGGACGGTTCATGGTCGATTCTCCTGTCGGGGCAGCGCGATGGGCGATGCGAGGCAGGCCGGCAAGCGTCGGCTTACTTCTTCACCCACACGTCGTACGGGTTCTCGGGCATCTGCGCGAACGAGCGGAAGCGCAAGCCCTGGACCGCCTTCGCGGCGGCGATCTGGTCTTCCGGCTCGTACAGCGGCAGCGCGTACGCCTGCTCGTTGATCGCGAAGTGCTGCAGCTCGCCGTACAGCTTCTTGCGCTCGGCGACGTTCTGCGTGCGCGCGGCCGCCTGCAGCCAGCGCGTCAGCTCGGGCGCCGCCGCACGGCTGTAGTTCAGCGCGCCGCCGCGATCGACGGGCAGGTAGTGGCCTTCGATGTCGATGCCGTCCGGCGGCGTGTTCGAGTTCGCGATCGAGCCGAACTTGCCGCTCTTGCGCGCCTCGACGTACGTGCCGTCGTCGACGTACTGGATCTTCAGGTCCACGCCGAGTCGTTGCCGCGCTTGCGCCTGCAGCGCCTGCAGCAGCACGTCGCGCTGGTCGCGCACGGTCGCCTGCGCCTGGACGACCGCGATCGTCAGCCGCTCACCGTTCTTCGTGCGGAAGCCGCCGCTGTCGCGCGCGCTCCAGCCGGCTTCGTCGAGCAGCTGGTTCGCGAGCTTCGGGTTGTTGCCGTAGGTCTTTTCGATCGACGCGTCGTAGAACGGATCGATCGGCGACGTGATGCCCCATGCGCGCGTGCGCTCGCCGCGGTAGATCGATTGCACGATGCCGGTCGTGTCGAGCCCTTCGAGCAGCGCGCGGCGCACCTTCACGTCCTGCGTCGGGCCGTAGCCGACGTTCAGGAACAGCGAGTACGGCGTGCCGGTGTTGAGCGCGCGGCGGTAGGTGAAATCGGCGTTCTTGCGGATCAGCGCGGCGTCGTTGCCGGACACGCCTTCGATCACGTCGACCTGGCCGGACAGCAGCGCGCCGGTGCGGACCGACGATTCGGGCAGGAACCGGTAGACGACCCGGTCGAGATACGCGGGGCCCTGGTGGCCGGCGGTCGGCGGCGCCCAGCGATAGTCGGGATTTTTCGCGAACTCGATTTCCTGGCCCTTCACGTAGCGGCGCAGGATGAACGGGCCGGTGCCCGCGATGTCGGGGCCGCCCGATTTCAGGCCGGGGCGGTCGAATGCGTTCGGCGACAGCAGCGGCAGCCGGCCCGCGAAGGTCAGGAACGGCGCATACGGCGCGTCGAGCGTGATGACGACCGTGTGCTCGTCCGGCGTCTTGACGTCGGCGACGTGCGAGATCAGCCGCGCGAGCTGGCTGCCGGCCGCATACGACAATTCGCGCGCATTCAGGAAATTGCGGGCGACGGCCTTCGCGTCGAACGGCGCGCCGTCGGTGAATTTCACGCCGTCGCGCAGCGTGAACGTATAGGTCTTGCCGTCGGCGGAGACCTTGTAGCCGGTCGCGAGCCACGGCACGTAGCTGCCGTCGGGCTTTTGCGCGAGCAGGCTTTCGTACGCGTTGCGCAGCAGCAGCTCGACCTTGTCCTGGCCGTTCAGTTGCGGGTTCAGCGTGCGGGGTTCGGTTTCGACGCCCCAGGTCAGCGTGCCGCCCGCGACGGGTGCGCCCTGGGCAAACGCCGTATGCGGCAGCGCGAGCGCGAGCAGCAGCGCAGCCGAGACGGTGCGGCGCGACGCGCGCAGCGCGGAATCCGGAAATGCGATTGTCATGCGAGAAAGCCTTTTACGAGGTGGATAGCGGTGGATGTGGTTCGCGTCGTTTATGTGGGTCGGCGCGGTACGTCACGTCACGCGTTCGCGTGGATGCGTTCGCGGTCCCGGGCGGTGTCGTCCGCGGCTGCGCCCGGGTAGAGATCCGGGATCAGGATTTTTCTCAACCAGACGAGCGGCGTGCCGAGCGCGTTCGTCGAGCGGTCGAACGACTGGTAGCCGCTGCGCTCGTAATACGACTGCAGCCACGGATGGTTGGTCGCGGTCGCGAGATACGTCGCAGGCGCCTTGACTTGCGACGCCAGGAACTGCGTCTCGACGTGCGCGATCAGTGCGTGCCCGAATCCTTGTCGCTTGAACGCGGGGGCGACTGCGAACCAGTGCAGGAACGGATACGGCGTGCGATGGCGTTCGCCGGACACCCACGGAAACCGCACGGTCAACGTGGCCGCGAGCGCCGTGCGGCCGTCGGGTGTCGCGTGTTCGAGCACGAACGTCGTTTCCCGCGCGACGGTCTGCGCGACGCGTTCGATCGGCGAGCGCGTGATCGTGAAGTGCACGCCCTGCGCCGCGAGCGGCGCGTAGGCGTCCTGCAGCAACGCGTAGACGGCCGGCACGTCGTCCGCGCCGGCGATGCGGATCGTATCGGTCATGGCGCGGTGCCTTCGAAGTCCGGTTGTCGTGCGTTCGGACGTGCATTCGCTTCGTCGCGCGCCGCCGCCGTGTCGCGATCGTCGGCACGCACGCCGGCCAGCAACCGCAGCGACGCAATCCGCGGTGCGGCATCGGCGACCGGCGTGTCGACGACGAATTCGGCAATCCCGTGACGACGATGCAATGCGTCGAGCTCGCGCAGCACGTCGTCGCGCGTGCCGTGCACGATCCGTGTTTCGCGCGGCTCGATCCGGTGCGGGCCGCCGCCGGCCTGGCGGATGTATGCATGCGCCTGTTCGAGACTGCCGACGTTGACGGCGGGCGTGTCGCCTACCTGCACGCGAAAACCCTGATGTCCGCTCGCGAGCTGCGCCGCCGTGTCGCGGGTGTCGGCGACGATCGCGGAGACGGCCAGCAGCGGCGTGCGGCCGCCCGACGCTTCGCGATAGGTGTCGAACGTGCGTTCCAGATCCGTCGCGGAGGCATTCAGATGCGATGCGTAGACGAACGCCCAGCCGAGCCGCGCGGCGAGCGTGGCGCTTTCCGCGCTCGCGCCGAGCAGGAACGGTTGCGCGGGCACCGGCGGGCGTGGCGTCGCATGCAGCGTGGCGGCGTCCTGGCCGGCCGCATCGGCTGTCGCATCGTCACCTTCGAGATGGCGATTCAGCTCGTCGGCCAGGTCGGCGAACGACGCGCGCCGCGCCGGATCGTAGCCGGCCTGCAGCGCGCGCGTCGACAGCGGCAGGCCGCCCGGCGCCTTGCCGATGCCGAGATCGACGCGGCCGGGCGCGAGCGACGCGAGCAGGTTGAAGTTTTCCGCGATCTTGTACGGACTGTAGTGCTGCAGCATCACGCCGCCCGATCCGACCCGAATGCGCCGCGTATGCGCGAGCACGTGCGCGATCAGGATTTCCGGCGACGGGCATGCGAGCGCGGCGGTGTTGTGATGTTCGGCGAGCCAGTAGCGGTGATAGCCGGCCGTATCGGCGAAGCGTGCGAGCGATACGCTGCGCGCCAGTGCGTCGGCGGCGGTTTCTCCGGGTGCGACGGGGCTCTTGTCGAGCACGCTCAAGCGGAACGGCAGCGCGGACAAAGCGGACAAATCGAAGTGGGAACGGAGGGCGTCGAACGTCATGATGATGCGATCGGCGCGGGTCGAAACGGCCTGATCAACGGATTTTGCATGCCGAATTATTTTGCGTCGACGTTCGCACGGTCAAACAATCAAGAAGAATATCGAAAGCCGAAAATATTCGTTCCGGCCGCCCGGGGGGCTTGCGCTATGGTCGTTGGCTGCGCGCCTCGCGGCGCGTGCGTGGAGCCTGCCCGACGATCCGACGCGCGTACGCTCGCCGTCGCGCTGTTCGCGGGCACGCTCCGATTCTCCGATCGAACTGAATCACGAGGAATGCGAATGATCCAGCAACGCGAACGACGTAAGGCCATCACGGCGACCGGAGCCGCGTCATGAGCGGCGCACGCAGACGGCTGAAGACGCTCGTCGGCGCGGCGAGCGTGCTCTACGCGCCCGGCGATGCGGATGTCGCACAGGGCGTGCGGCGCGCGGCGTCGCTCGCGCGCAAGGCGGAAGCCGAGAAGATCACCGGCCTCTTTACCGCCGACCTGCTGCAGGCCGATGCGGCCGGCCTCGCCGGGACCACCGGCAGCCAGGAGCCGATCGTCGCGCTGGCGGCGCTGAGCCAGGCGACATCGGCCATCGGGCTCGTCGCGACGGTGTCGACGACGTATCACCATCCATACAACCTCGCACGGCTGATCGGCACGCTCGATCACGTGAGCGGCGGCCGCGCCGCGTGGAACGCGGTCACGTCGTCGGTCGGCGAGGAGAATTTCGGCGATGCCGCGTTGCCCGACCCGGAGCAGCGTTATGCGCGCGCGGCCGAATTCGTCGAAGTCGTCAACGCGCTGTTCGACGCGAACGATCCGCGCGCGACGCGGCGCGGGCCGGGCGGCGGCATCTCGGTCGATCCGTTGAAGCTCGGCGCGATCGACTATCGCGGCGCGCATTTCCAGGTGCAGGGGCCGCTGAACGTGCCGCCGTCGCCGCAACGGCGGCCGGTGCTGTTCCAGGCGGGGCAGTCGGCGAGCGGCGTGGCGCTCGGCGCGCGGTATGCGGAAGTCGTCTACACGTCGCAGCCGACGCTCGACGATGCGCGCCTGTTCGTCGCCGAGCTGCACCGGCAGGCGGCCGCATTCGGTCGCGGCGACCGGCCGCCGCTCGTGATGAACTCGTTTCATTCGGTGATCGGCGAATCCGATGCCGACGTCGCGCGGCGCTTGCGCGACAAGCATGAACGCATCGATTACGAACAAGGCAGGCTGAAGCTCGCCGACATGCTGGGCGGCGGCGTCGACCTGAGCGGCCTGCCGCTCGACCAGCCGTTGCCGGCATCGCTGCTGCCGGCGATCGACAGCGTGCACCGCCGGCGCGGACGCGTGGCGATCTTCGTCGGCTACGCGCGCCAGCGGCTGACGCTGCGCGAGTTGATCATCCGCGCGCAGGAGACCGGCCACTGGTTCGTCGCCGGCACGCCGGAGCAGCTCGCCGACGCGATCGAGACGCGTTATCGCGCGGGGCTCGTCGACGTGCTGTCGCTGCACGGGCTCGGTCAGCCGGACCAGGAGGACCTGCTGCTCAACGGCTTGCTGCCCGAATTGCGGCGGCGCGATCTGCTCGATACCGACTATGTGGGCGGCGATTTCCGCGCGAATCTGGAACTGCCGGCGTTGCGGCGCGAGGCCGTGGCGGCGTGAGCGGATGACCCGCGTACCGGGCGAGGACGTTGGCCGGTGCGCGGTTCGGCGCATATCGCGCGATCAGATATCCATCGCAAAAATAACCATTTGGTACACGCTTCGGCGCGCATTACAGTCACGCCTCCTGCCGGCTGCCACGCCGGTCGTTCCGACGTTATTTCAGAAATGCGCCACATGAATCGTTTGATGCGTTCCAGGGTCCGCCGTGTCGCGGCCGTGCTGTTCGTGCTCGGCCTCGCGCCGATTTCCCATGCGGCCCAGCCGACGTTGCGCGTCGGCATCGACGCCGAGTCGTACCCGCCGTTCTTTTCGAAGGACGCCGGCGGCAAGTGGAAGGGCTGGGAAATCGACGTGCTCGATGCCGCGTGCGGCAAGCTGAACGTACGGTGCGAGCTCACCGACATTGCGTGGGACGGCCTGATTCCGGCGTTGCAGAACCGCAAGATCGACGTGATCTGGTCGTCGATGACGATCACCGGCGAGCGGCAGAAAGCCATCGATTTCAGCCGTGCTTATTACGAATCGCCGACGGTGTTCGTCGGCGCGAAAAGCGACCGGCGCCGTGTCGACTGCGCGGTGCCCACGACCTTCAAGGGCAGCGTGATCGGCGTCGAGGCCGGCACGAACTTCTCGGCGTTCCTCGATGCCCGCTTCAAGCAGGACGCGCAGATCAAGGCGTTCGACAAGTTCGACAATGCGCTCGCGGATCTGGTGTCCGGCCGCGTCGACTACGTGCAGGAAGGCAAGGGACTGTTCACGGCGTTCCTCGCGTCGCGCGACGGCAAGGACTTCGAGGTCAAGGCCACGTGCGCGGACAATCCGGTGCTGGGCCTCGGCATCGGCGCGGGCGTGCGCCACGGCGATGCGCTGCGCGGCAAGCTGTCGACCGCGATCGCGCAATTGCAGCAGGACGGCACGTGGGATGCGATCACCGCCCGCTATCCGAACCTGAAGGGCACGATCGAGAAGGGTCGTTGAGCGCATGGCCGCGGACGATTCGCTGCTCGCGTTGCTCGCCTTCGGCGACGGCGGTTATGGCCGCGTGTTCGCGGGCGCGTTCGCGCTGACGTTCGGCGTCGCGGCCGCGTCGTTCTGCACCGGCGTGCTGCTCGGCATCGCCGGCGCGCTCGGCAAGCTGTCGCGATACGCGGCGCTCGTGTGGCTGGCGCGGCTCTACACGATGCTCGTGCGCGCGCTGCCGGAGCTGTTGTGCCTGCTGCTCGCGTTCTACGCGGTCGCACCGGCCATCGAGAACGCGCTGCGCGGCAGCGGCATCGTCTCCGGCGACTTCGCGTTCGATCCGTTCGTCGTCGCCGCGCTGTCGCTCGGTTTCATCCAGGGTGCGTATCTCACCGACATCTTCCGCGCGGCGCTCGCCAACGTGCCGGTGGGCCAGATCGAAGCCGCGCACGCGTACGGGATGACGCCGTGGCAGACGTTCGCGCGCATCCGGCTTCCGGCCGCGGCGCGGCTCGCGCTGCCGGGCGTCGGCAACGTGTGGCTGAACGCGACCAAGGACGCGTCGTTCATCAGCGTGCTCGGATCGTTCACGGATCTGCTGAAGGCGAGCCAGCTCGCGGCCGGTGCGACGCGGCACTACGTATTCTTCTATCTGGTCACGGCTGCGCTGTTCCTGCTGCTGAGCATCACGTCGACCGGCATTTTCGCGGCGCTCGAGCGGCATGCGAACCGCGGCACGAGGCGCGCGACGACATGATCTTCTCGCTGCCGTTCCTGCTCGACACGGTGATGCCGAAGCTGCTCGCCGCGGTGCCGACCACGCTCGCGCTGACGCTCGTATCGGGTGTGGCCAGCGTGCTGCTGGGCGTGCCGCTCGCGCTCGCGGCCGGTGCGCGCCATACGCCGCTGCGCTGGTCCGCGCGCGGCTGGCTGATGCTGATCCGCGGCACGCCGCTCCTGGTTCAGCTTTATCTGCTGTACTACGGATTCGGGCAGATCGTCCCGCGCGAATGGATGCGCGACAGCTGGGCGTCGCCGCTGCTGCGCGACGCGTTCTGGTACGCGATCGTCGCGCTGAGCGTGAACGAGAGCGCGTACGTCGCGACGATCCTGCGCGGTGCGATCGCCGGCGTGCCGGCCGGCGAGATCGAGGCCGGCCACGCATACGGGATGACGCGCCTGCAGGTGCTGCGCCGCATCGTCGGCCCGCGTGCGTGGCGGCTTGCGCTGCCCGCGCTCACCGGCGAGGCGATCCTGCTGCTGAAATCGACCGTCCTCGCGTCGACCGTGACCGTATTCGACGTGATGGGCACGGCCAATACGCTGCGCTTCGAGACGTTGCGCGTGTACGAACCGCTGGCCGGTGCGGCGATCGTCTATGTCGTGCTGGTCGCGCTGCTGACCATTCCTGCCGCCCGTCTCGAGCAGCGCATCAATCGCTACCTGACGCGCCAGCCCGACGAACGCGTGCCTGCCCGGCGCCGCCGCGCGTCGTCGGGCGCGTGGGCGGCACCCAACTGATTCCTGCCTTGGTACCGATTTCGACGATGTCCGATCCTCGCCCCTTGCTGTTTTCCCTGTATGAACAAGCCAGCGTCGGCTGCGGCGGCGCGCCGAGCCTATGGACCCATCCGGCCGACGAACGGCTGCGCGCGAATACGCTCGCGTTCTGGTCGAATCTCGCGCGCACGGCCGAGCAGGCCGAGCTCGACATGCTGTTCTTCGCGGACGTGCTCGGCCTGTACGACGTCTATGGCGGATCGGCCGACGCGGCGGTGCAGTGGGCGGTCGAGGCGCCCGCGAACGATCCGATGATGCTGATTCCGGCGCTCGTCGCGCAGACCGAACGGCTCGCGTTCGGCGTGACGGCGAGCACGACTTACGAGCACCCGTTCGCGCTCGCGCGCCGCTTCAGCACGCTCGATCATCTGAGCAACGGCCGGATCGGCTGGAACATCGTCACGTCCTACCTGACGAGCGCGGCGCACAACTTCGGGCTCGACCAGATGATCGGCCATGACGAACGCTACGCACGCGCTGAGGAATTTCTCGATGTCGTGTACAAGCTGTGGGAAGGAAGCTGGGCGGACGACGCGGTCGTCGCCGACAAGCACACGCCGCGCTATGCGCGAGGCGAGCGCGTGCGGCCGATCGCGCACGAAGGCGCGCACTATCGCGTGCAGGGGCCGCACGTGTGCGCGCCGTCGCCGCAGCGCTCGCCCGTGCTGATCCAGGCCGGCTGGTCGGGGCGTGGGCGCGCGTTCGCGGCGAAGCACGCGGAGGTGGTGTTCGTCGCGAAATCGAATCCGCACGAGATTCGCGCGGGCCTCGACGAGATTCGGCGGCTCGCGGCCGAACGCGGCCGCGCGGCGGACGACGTGAAGTCGCTGACGGTGCTGCGGATCGTCACGGCGCGCTCGTCGAGCGACGCGAAGGAGAAGTATCACTCGCTGCAGCAGCACTATCACCAGCACGCGCAACTCGTCAGCTATGCGGGCGACACCGGCATCGACATCGACCGCTATGCGGACGACGAACCGCTGACGACGCAGACGGAAGGGCTGACGTCCTACGTGGTGCGGCCGGACGGCAGCGGCAAGCCGCTCACCGCCGGCGACGTGCGGCGCAAGTTCGCGAGCGTCACGCGCGGCACGGACCTGATCCTCGTCGGCGCGCCGGACGAAGTCGCGGACCAGCTCGCCGAGCATGCGCGGCAGTCGACGACGAGCGGCTACATGCTCAATCCGCTGATCAGCCCCGGCACGCTCGACGATTTCGCCGAACTGATCGTGCCTGAGCTGAAGAAGCGCGGTCTGTACCGGACGACGCCGGCGAGCGGCACCTTCCGTTCACGGCTGGGCGGCCGCGACCGCCTGCCGGACACGGCTTATGGCGCGTCGTTCCGGTTTCCCGTGCCGGAAGCGGGCTGACCAGCCGATCAATGCTGAACGACTTTCATCGGAGTGGCGTGACATGAGCGATGACGTACTGTTCCTGCCGCAACTGCATCGTGCCGACCGGGATCTTCCGGCATGAATAGCGCGACGAACGAAACCATGGAGGCGACGCGGCGCGAAGCTCGACCCCATCGATCGGCGTCGCCGCCCGTCCTGAGCGCCACGGGCATCGCGAAACGCTTCGACGCGACCGTCGCGCTGGCGGCGCTCGACCTGTCGATCGGCGCCGGCGAAGTCGTCGCGCTGATGGGCGCGAACGGCGCGGGCAAGTCGACCTTCGTCAAGATCCTGAGCGGCGCGCTGCAAGCGGACGGTGGCACGCTGGCGCTGCGCGGCGAACCGTATCGGCCCGCGTCGCCGCACGCGGCCAAGCGGCTTGGCGTCGCGACCGTGCACCAGTCGGTGGCCGATGCGATCGTGCCGACGCTGTCGATCGCCGACAACCTGCTGCTGGACCGGCTGTGCGACCCGGCTTCGCCATGGCGCGCGCCGCCGGCCGCGCGGCGTGCCGCGGCGCGTTCGCTTGCCGCGCGGGTCGGGCTCGACGTCGATCTGGCGGCGCCGCTCGCCTCGCTGTCGCTGGCCGACCAGCAGCGCGTGACTCTGGCCCGTGCGCTGGCCGGCCAGCCGTCGTTGCTGATCCTCGACGAGCCGACCGCCAGCCTGTCGGCGACGGAGGCCGAGCGGCTGTTCGAGCTGGTGGACGCGTTGCGCCGCGATGGCGTCGCCATCCTGCTGGTGTCGCATCGGCTCGGCGACTTGCGCCGTATCGCGGATCGCGCGGCGATCGTCCGCGATGGCCGGATCGTCGCGGATCTGGCCGCGCCGATCGATTTCGACGCCGCGGTGGAAACGATGATCGGCCGGTCGTTGCCGCGTACGCGTGCCGTGGCGCCGGAGCGGGTCGCACCGGCCGAATCCGGGCCCGGATCAGGCTTCAGCGTGCGGCAGATCCGGCTGACGCCGACCAGCACGCCGTTCGATCTCGATGTCCGGCGCGGCGAGATCGTCGCGATCGCGGGCCCGGTCGGCGGCGGCAAGTCGCGCTTCGCGCGGACGATCTTCGGTGCGGTGCGAGCGGCCGCCGGCGAGATGACGCTCGACGGCCGGCCATGGCGGCCACGAACGCCCGCCGATGCGATTCGCGCCGGCGTATTCCTGGCCGGCGAGGATCGCTGGCGCACGTCGCTGTTTCCCGACAGCGTCCCGTTCGCGTCGATCGCGGGCACCATCGGCTTTCCGTTCCTGTCGCGCTGGTTCGCGAGCGGTGCGGTGCGCCGAACGCGCGAACGCACGGCGGCCGCCGCGGCGATCGCGCGGTTCGGGATTCGCTGCGAGGGGCCGGACGATCGCGTCGCGCACCTGTCCGGCGGCAACCAGCAGAAGGTCGTGCTCGCGCGCTGGCACGCCGAGCCGGCGCGGCTGTTGCTGCTCGACGAACCGTTCCAGGGCATCGATGCGGGCGCGCGCGCCGATATCGTCGATACGCTGCGGCGTCATGCGCATGAGCGCACGACGATCGTATTCGTCAGCGATCTCGAGGAAGCAGCCGAGGTCGCCGATCGTATCGTGCGGTTCGATCGCGCGACGCTCGATGGCCTGTATCCGACTTCCTCCATCGTGGGTGCCTGCTCATGAAACCCGTGACCTCTTCTTCCGCTGTGCGTCAAGCCGCATCCGTCGAACGGTCGTCGCGCCGCGGGCCGGCGCGCATCCGCGATGCGCTCGAGCGGACGGGCATCCTGCTCGTGCTGGCCGTCCTCGTGGTCGTGTTCGCGCTCAGGGAGCCTGCGTTCCTGAACGTCGACAATCTGTTCAGCATCCTCCAGGCGGTGTCGATCGTCGCGCTGCTCGGCATCGGCGTGACGGTCACGCTCGCGGCCGGCGGCTTCGACCTGTCGGTCGGCAGCGTGGCCGCGACCGCGCAGATGGCCGCGAGCTACGTGCTGGTCGTCTGGCACGGCAGCGCATGGGCGGCCGTGCTCGCCTGCGTCGTGCTCGGCGTGGCCGCCGGCTTGTTCAACGGCTTGCTGATCACGCGGCTGCGCGTGCCCGACCAGCTCGCGACGCTCGGCACGCTGTTCCTGCTGGCCGGCCTGCAGTTGATCCCGACCGGCGGCCGCTCGCTCGCGACCGGCTCCGTGCTGCCCGACGGCACGGACGCGACGGGCGTGTTCCCCGACGCGTTCCTCGCGCTCGGCCGGCTGCGCGTGTTCGACGTCGTACCGTTGCCGGTGCTGCTGCTCGCGGCGGTGACGGTGCTGGCCTGCGTCACGATGGAAGCGACGCGCTGGGGCCGCGTGATCTATGCGATCGGCGGCAACGAAACGGCTGCGCGTTTGGCCGGCGCGCCGGCCGCGCGCTACCGTATCGCCGCGTATGTCGTGTCGGGCGCGATCGCATCGCTGGGCGGCGTGCTGATCGCCGCGCGGGTCGGCCGCGGCGACGTCAGCGCGGGACACTCGCTGCTGCTCGACGCGGTGGCCGCCGCGCTGATCGGTTACGCGGTGTGGGGCGCGAAGCGGCCCAACGTGTTCGGCACGGTCGTCGGCGCGGTGTTCGTCGGCGTGCTGCTCAACGGGCTCACGATGCTGAACGCTCCCTACTATATGCAGGATTTCATCAAGGGCGTGCTGCTCGTGTTGGCCCTCGCGTTCACGTTCGGTATCGGTCGCCGGGCGGATGCCCGGGCGTGACAGGTGAGGTCGCAAGCCTTGGTACAGGCACGGACTGGTTCGAATAACCCGAAGGCCTGACTGTTTGTTATCCAAAGTAATATCGATTGCCGAATCGGTCGGTTTGAGTTCGCGTGCCGTGCTGATAGATTGAGCCGATATCGTCCTGTACGGAGACAGACCCGCCATGCGCTCGTTGCTTCGCCGAAAGTCGCGCCTCGAACCGAAACTCGGTGCACTCGTATTGGGCGCCGCACTCGCGCTCGGTATGCCCGCGGCACACGCCGGCCCGCTCAAGGGGGCACCCGCGCCGTTCGACAAGGGCGGCGTGAAGATCGCGCTCGTCAACTACCTGTCGACCGGCGATTTCTTCCAGGCCTACGAAGCCGGCGCGCAGAAGCAGGCGCGGGCGCTCGGCATCGATCTGCGCATCTACGAAGGCCGGCAGGACGCGGCCGAGCAGCGCGAGCAGATTCAGCAGGCGATCAGCATCGGCGTGTCCGCGATTATCGTCAATCACGGCTTGCCGGAATCGCTGAAGGACGTCGTTCAGCGTGCGCTCGACAAAGGCATCAAGGTCGTCGCGTTCGACGTCGATCTCGCCAATCCGAAGGTGCCGCAGATCGAGCAGAACGATCGCGACCTCGCGAACCTGCTGCTCGATCAGGCCGTGAAGGACAACGGCGACGCGTTCTCTGCCGGGTACGTGTACGTGGCCGGATTCGCGCCGCTCGACCGGCGCGACGCCGCGTGGCGCGACTTCAAGCGCGCGCACCCGAAGGTGCAGGAAAAGGCGCGCTGGGGCACCGTCGACAACCCGATCGCGCAGTCGGTCGCGAACCAGGCGGCCGCCGCGTACCGTGCGAATCCGGACATTCGCGTCGTGTTCGCGCCGTACGACGAGTTCGCGCGCGGCGCGAAGCTCGCGGCCGACGAGGCCCGGCTGTCGTCGAAAATCCGCATCTACAGCGCGGACGTGTCGACGGCCGACATCGCGGCCATCCGCGCGCCGAACAGCGCGTGGGTCGCGACGGCCGCGACCAATCCGGCGGTCGTCGGCGCGGTGTCGGTGCGGGCCGCGGCGTTGCTGGTCGCCGGGCAAAACCCGGGCGCGCGCATCGCGGTCAAGCCGACGCTGATCACGCGCGACGACCTCGTGAAGAACGACATTCATACCGTGGCCGAACTCGGCGCGAAGTTTCCGGCGTTCCGCGCGAGCGACGCGGCGACGGCCGCGTGGATTCCGGCGCTCGACTGATCGCGCTGGCACGCAGCGAACCGATCGGTCGCCTGCGTGCCGTCTACCCATGACATGACCATGATGACCCTGAACGACTATCTCGTACAAAAGCGCGATGCGTGGCACGCGAAGCAGCAGGCCGCCCGCAACGATCCCGATTTCAAGGCGACGCCGCTGAAGGCGACCGTGCGCGCGCTCGGTCGCAGCGGCGTGCGCGAGATCCGGATTCGCGATTTCCAGGTGATCAGCGACAGCCCGCCCGATTTCGCGGGCTACAACCTCGGGCCTGCATCGCCGGAGTTGCAGCTCGGCGTGCTCGGCAGCTGCCTCACGCACATCACGTTGATCCAGGCCGCGGAGCGGGGGCTGAAGATCGACGCGATCGAAGTCGAAGTCACCGGCGACCAGCATCCGCTCGCGCAGCAGCCGGGGTTCGAGCATGTGCCGGTATTCCCGCACAACCTCCGCTATACGCTGGACATCGTGTCGCCGGAGCCGCCGGATGTCATCCGGGCGCTGCATCAGGCGGTCGAAGCGGTCTGCCCGATTTTCAATCTGCTGAGGCTGCCGCAGCACATCGACGGAGAATTGCGGCATACCAGCGCGTGATGCGCTGACGCATTGCGGCACGGCCGAGTTTGGAAATGAAATCGACGTGTTGTGATAAGAATACTTATCCTAATGGTCGTGAAGCGAATGCGTGGCGTTGACGGATTCGCACCATCGCGCGCCCGGGGAGGGCGGTCACGACGCTAGTTGCCGGGTTCCTTCGTCACGTCATGACGATAGGCGCGCGGCGAGCAGCCCACGATGCGTTTGAACGCATGGCCGAACGCACTATCCGAGTCGTAGCCGAGCCGCTGCGCGATCGCCGAGATCGACGCGTTCGAGCGGCGCAGTTCGCGCATCGCCAGCTGTATCCGCCACCGCAGCACGTATTCGAGCGGCCCGAACCCCAGTCGCCGCTTGAAATGCAGCGCGAACGTCGAACGCGACACGTGGCAGCAGGCCGCCAGTGCATCGACGGTCCAGCGCCGCTCGGGCGCCGCGTGAATCGCGGCCAGCGCCGCGCTGACCCGCGCATCCGCGAACCCCGCCAGCCACCCGACATCGCCGTTCGCGCCGGCGTCCACGTAGCGCCGCAGGATCTGCACCAGCATCATGTGTCCGAGATGTCGAACCATCAGCGACCCGCCCGGCGACGACGCGCCGAATTCCCGTGCGAGCTGCTGCAGCGACCAGCGCAGCACCGCCGCCGGTTCGGAATCGCCGCTCACGATCACCACGGGCGGCAGGCTGCCGAGCAGCAGCGGCATGCGTTCCTCGTACGCGAAGCGGCCGCCGATCAGAAAGCAGTCGGCTGGCTCGCCGTAGTGCGCGATACCGCGCTCGAGATGCCGGTACACGTCGGCGGCCGGCACCGGCGCGACCGACGGATCGCTCGCCAGCGAAAATGCCCGCGGCGCGGCGAGCAGGAAGCAGTCTCCCGTGCGCAGCCGGACGGGCGGCCCCGCACCGTCGACGGTCAGCCAGCAACTCCCTTCGACTACCGCGTTGAACTTGATTCCGTCGGGCGGGGGAAGGTCGACCGCCCACGGGCCGCCGGCGCGCAGGCCGGTGAAAAACGAGTCGCGCGTTTCCAGCAGCGACAGCACTTCCGAAAGCGGGTCCACGCGCATTCTCCGGACGACCTCGACGAAAAACCGGATTCTATTGCATTCACAGTCCGGATGCGCGGCCGGAGAATGTGCTCGTGCAGTGACGCGGCCGACGGGCGGCCGCGTGCTTCGCGTACCGTTCCTGGAGCCTTCGATGACGAGCAGGCAGCATCCCCTTCATTCCGGATTCGACGCCGCCTCGACGGCGAGCGACGTCCTGGCCGGCCTCGATCTGCACGGCAAGACCGCCATCGTCACGGGCGGCCATTCGGGTCTCGGCCTCGAAACCACGCGGGCACTGGCGCAGGCCGGTGCGCACGTCGTCGTCGGCGCACGGAGCGCCGCGGCCGCGCGCGAAGCGACGCGCGGCATCGCGGGCGTGGAGGTCGCGCCGCTCGAACTCGCGGACGCCGCGAGCGTGGCCGCATTCGCCGCGCGGTTCGTCGATGCGGGACGCCACGTGCATATCGTCATCAACAGCGCGGGCATCATGGCGTGCCCGGAGACTCGCTTGGGCGACGGTCGGGAAGCGCAGTTGGCCGTCAATCACCTCGGTCACTACGCGCTCGTCAACCGGCTGTGGCCCGTGCTCGCGCATGGCGACGGCGCCCGCGTGGTGGCGGTGTCGTCGCTCGGGCACCGGCTGTCGCCGATTCGCTGGGACGATATCGATTTCGCGCGCGGTTACGACAAATGGCTCGCGTACGGGCAGTCGAAAACCGCCAATGCGTTGTTCGCGGTGCAGCTCGACATGCTCGGCGCGCCGTTCGGCGTCCGCGCGTATTCGCTGCATCCGGGCAAGATCGCGACGCCGCTGCAGCGTCATTTGACGCGCGAGGAAATGATGGCGCAGGGCTGGGTCGACGAACACGGCGTGCCGATCGATCCGACGTTCAAGACGCCCGCGCAGGGAGCGGCAACGCAGGTATGGGCGGCGACGTCGCCGCGCCTGGCCGATCTCGGCGGTGTCTATTGCGAGGATTGCGATGTTGCGGCGGTGACCCGCGGCAACGAGGAATCGGGCGTGCGCCCGCACGCGATCGATCCGGAGGAGGCGGCGCGGCTGTGGGCGTGGTCCGCGGCAGCGACGGGCGTCGATGCCTTTGCGGCGCGGGGCTGACGCCCAGGCATTTGCCAGGCCGGGCGCCGCGCGGGTATCGGCGGCGGTTCGATACTCGCGCGCGGCAAGCTATCCGCGCGCTTGCCGCAGCGCGCGCCCCATCTCCGCGATCGGCATTGCGACGATCGAATTCAGCAACCGCATTTCCCCGGCGTCCGGATGCGCGATGTTTCGCACTTCATCGAGCGTCTGCTCGACGTGACGATCGAGCGGCTCGAGAAAGCGCTGCAGTTCGCTGGCGGCCGCCTTGTCCCTGAGCCCGAGCGCCTGACCGAACGCGACCAGTGCATTCGCGTCGATATCGACGAACCGCGTCGCATTCCCGAGCGGCATCGTCAGCTCGCAGTGCGGCCAGTGATCGCCGCGATGGTCGGGCCGGTGCGTCGGCGTGTGATACACGACCGTGCTGACGATGTCGTAGAACGGCGCGAGCCGGTAGCCGCGCGCGTCGACGAAGAACGACAGGTTCTTCAGGTGCGCGTCGGCATTGCCGACCACCACGTTGAACACGGTCCAGCGGAACACCGACAGGCGTGTCAGTGCGCGCGTGCTGGTGCGCTCGATCGCGCGGGCGAGCTCCTGCGCATTGGCGCGCTGGTACTTGAAGCCGCGGTCGTAGTTGAGCAGTTGCATCGCGTCGATCGTATGCACGCGCGCGGCCGGTTCGGACGCGACGTCGCGGTCGAACCGGTCGATCACGTAGCAGGCGGACGGCGCGCGCAGGAAATGCACGTCCGGCACGTCGAGCCCCATCTTCTTCGCGAGCTGCATGCAGAAGAACTCGTTGATCGCCGAATGCGGATAGCCGGCCGCGCGCATGTCGGGTTTGAGCAGGTGCATCGACGGTTCGCTGCCGACCGGCTCGAGCAGCGCGTAGTCGGGCGCATCGCCGCGCAACACCAGCAGCAGCTTCTGCTGCGCGCCGGCCGCCGACATGCGCTTGGGCGCGGTGGCGGTCAGCGCGCGCTCGGGCATCGCCTGGATCCGGCGCTCGAGTTCGTCGAGCGGCAGCGGCTGCAGGCCGCCGGGCGTTTCCTGCTCGCCATCGGCCAGCAGCGTCAGCGCGCCGGCCGATTCGCGGCCGAAGTATGCGAGCAGGCCCCACGCGTCGGCCGCATCGACCTTCGCCTCGCGCGCGAGCGACGTGCGCATGCCCTCCTCGGGCAGCAGGTTGTCGAAGAACCACTGGACCGGGCGATCGGTCGATGTGTCGGTGAACACGCCCGCGCGCAGCGGAAACGCCGGCGACAGCGGATATGCGACGGGTGACGCGAGCCATTGCGGGTCGTACGCGAACGACCAGATCCCCTTGTCGTCTGTCAGCGTGCCCATGCGCACGCCGTTCGCGGATGCGATCAGCGTTCTAGCCGCCATGGCTGCTCCTGCGGCGTTGCGCGGCCTTCAGCGCGGTGGCTTCGGAGATCTCGATCGACGACTCGGCATACAGCCGCACGCCCAGTTCGCCCAGCAGCAGCATGACCTTGCCGATTTGCGCGGTCGGCTTGCCGGCTTCCACCTGGCTGATGAATTTCGGCGACAGCCCGGTCGCGTTCGCGAGCTCGTCCCGCGTGAATCCCTGCTGGATCCGCGCCGCGCGAATGAAGTGGGCGAGCGCGCCGATCGTGTCGACGGATTGGGACTCCGACATAACGTTCTCCGTGCTTCGTATCTGATCGGGAACAGTATTGCATACCTCATCGGATTCGGCAGCATTTCGTATTCGTATGGGAACGAACGGCGGATCTCGCAAGCTGCATCTTTATTTCGTTCCCGATCGGGAACGGGTCGCCGAGAAAGGAGTGCCGTGACGATGTTCGTATCCGATCGGATGCGGAGAGGGTGGAGACCGTGGCACCTTTGCACGCGCCCACCGGCTACGCCGACGACGGCGCCCGCTGGATGTCCGCCTCGGCAGTCAGTCCGCGGCCGTTCCGCGCGCCGAGAGACGATTCTCGATCGTTCCGCGAACAGATTCGGCCCGAACCTTTCGCCACCGCGGGCACGCTGTCCGCAGAACGCCCCTTTCTACAATTTCCTCCGACACGCTACACGCGCCGTCGCACCCGGAAAACAGGCCCGATCCTTGCGACCGCAAGCGTCGTCGGCGGCGTTCGCGCCTCGACACATGACACATGACGATTTGCACGGGAGGCGCGTATGGAACCGATGCCGGTCGTACTGCAATGGCACGACGTTCTCGCCAGAATCGTGCTGGCGCTCGTCGCGGGCGGGCTGATCGGCGTCGACCGCAGCGAATCCGGCAAGACGGCCGGCCTGCGCACGACGATCCTCGTCTGTCTCGCCGCATGCCTGTCGATGCTGCAGGTCAACGCGCTGCTGCTGCAGGCGGGCAAACCGGAGGGCGCGTTCTCGGTGCTCGACCTGATGCGGCTGCCGCTCGGCATCCTGACCGGGATGGGCTTCATCGGCGGCGGCGCGATCCTGCATCGCGACGGTCTCGTGTCGGGCGTCACCACGGCCGCGACGCTATGGTGCGTGACGGTCATCGGGCTGTGCATCGGCGGCGGCCAGTTGTCGCTCGGCGCGCTCGGGCTGGCGCTCGCGCTGCTGGTCGTCTGGCCGCTGCGGTTCGTCGAGCGGCGCTTGGCGGGTGTCAGGACCGCGCTGGTCACGGTCGAATATCCGCTGGGCTCGGCTGCGCGCGAACAACTGGCCGCGAAGCTGCGCGATGCGGGTTTCACCTGCCGGACGAAAAGCTTTTGCGAAACGGCCGCCCGGGCGGTGCGCGAGGAAGAACTGTTCGTGCAGTGGCGCGAAGCGGCCGGCGCCGACGTGATGCTGAAGCAACTGATGCGGATCGTCGAATCGGCCGGCCTGACGTCGGTCCGTTGCTCGACCGAGAACTGACCGGCCCGACAGCCGGAACGCGCGATGCTCGTGCAGCAAGCCGCCGTGGGCGGTTGATCAAGGAGCGAAACATGACATGTGTATCGGAAGTGATGACACGCGACGCCGCGACCATCGGCCCGACGCAGAGCCTGCGCGAGGCGGCCCGGTTGATGAGCGACCTGAACGTCGGTGCGCTGCCCGTATGCGACGGCACGCGCCTGATCGGCATGCTGACGGACCGGGACATCGTCGTGCGCGCGGTGTCGATGGGCGTGCCGCCGGACGAGGCGGTGGAGGGCGTCGTCAGCGGGCCCGCGAACTGGTGTTACGAGGACGACGACATTTCGGCGGTACAAAAGAAGATGGAGAACGCGCAGATCCGCCGCGTGCCGGTGGTCGACCGGCAGAAGCGGCTGGTCGGCATCGTCGCGCTGGGTGATCTGGCGACCGCCGCGGACGGCGCGATGTCGTCGACGCTCGGCGCCGTGTCGGCGCCGTCGCGCCCGGACCGGTGATCGCCATGGCAGACACGGAGAACGACATGAACGAAGACAGGGAAACGCAGATCCGCGAGCGTGCATACCGGCTGTGGCAGGCGGACGGCGCGCCGGACGGCAGGGCCGACGAATACTGGCAACGGGCCGAGCAGCAGCTCGATGCCGAGGGCAGCATCGCAGTGGACGAGCGCGCCGGGCAGACAGAAGAAGTGCCGGCCGATCAGTCCGCGAAGCGCCGCATTCCGGGCGAGCCGCTGCAGGACACCGATGCCATACCGACCGACGAGGTCGCGCACGAAAGGCGGCGCACGCGGTGAAACGCGGTGCGCGGCGAGCCGGCAAGGAGGACGAAGATGACGGCGTACGCGGGAGAAAAGGCGGAAAAGACCGGTGACTTTCGATGCGAGAAATGCCATCGGTCGACGCACGTGCAGGCGGGACACCCGATCCCGAAGTGTCCGCATTGCGGTAACGGCACGTACGGCGAGCGTACGCGCGAGCCGGGCAACAAGCAGTAGGGGCGCGGCCGGCGCACGTCGCATCGTACGGGGCGCGACGTGCGCGATCGGGCCGCAGCGCGCACTGCGGCGACGCGATCGGCTAACCGTCCTCGCCCACTTCGGTCGGGTCCGGCAAGTCGGGCAGGTCGTCGTGGCGCCCGTCGTCGGGCTCGGGCGGCGGAATATCCGGCGTGTCGGTCATCTCGTCGTCGTTTGGTGTCGCGTTTGTCGTGTGCGTCGCGCTCATGATCGTCCTCCTCGGTGTCGACAGGGCACCGGCGCGCAGCCGGCATGTCGCTTTCGAGCATTGCGCGTGCCGGATTGCGTTTCGTATCGGCGCTGCCACTCGCGTTGCGCAGGCTGCGCCGTATGACGCGCCGCTTGTAATTTCTTTAGCAGATTCATTCGCTCGCGGTGAGGCGGGGCAGCCCGATGACGGCATGTCGTTTGCTGGAAGCGTTGCGGGCCGCGGCACTGCCCATTGAGGCGCGGTGCGGCGCAACGCGATCAGCATCCGGACAGGGAGAAATTCATGACCCAGGACAGTCAACGACAGGACCCCGCGTCGCCCGACGCGGCGCGCGAGACGGCCGACACGCCGGAGCGGCGTAACCCGACCCGTGGCGGCGAATCGACTGCGCGCCCTGGCCATGCGCCCGGCGGCGGCGAGCTCGATTCGATTCCCGACGATCAGGCGCGCAAGGTGGTGCCGGACGACTCGCGCCAGACCGAGGTCCACGATCCGGCCGGCAAGCCGTGGCCGGACGAGCACGATGCGCCCGACGATTCGGGCAACCGGCCGCGGCCGCTGTAGCGCACCGGAGCGGGGCGCCGGCCGAATCGTCACGCGTCGTTCCGTTCCGCCATCCACGCACCGGAGTCCATCATGTCATCCGACGAAGTTTCCGAATCGCGCCGCAAATGGGTGCAAGGCACGACGGCCGGACTGGTCGCCAGCGTCGCCCTGCCGACGCTCGCGCAGACGGGCGGCGGCGCGCCCGACGCCGGCGATACGGCGCCGCGCGATCCGCGCACGCTTTATCCGCATGCGCCGTTTCCGCAACAGCAGCAGCCCTGGCCGGGCCTCGCGGGCCGCATGACGCCGCGCCCCGATCACGGCGAGCGCAGTTATCGCGGCAGCGGCCGGCTCGACGGCCGCAAGGCGCTGATCACCGGCGGCGACTCGGGCATCGGCCGCGCGGTGGCGATTGCCTGTGCACGAGAAGGCGCGGACGTCGCGATCGTCTATCTGCCCGACGAGGAGCCCGATGCGCGCGAAGTCGTGGACCAGATCCGCGGCGCGGGACGCAAGGCGGTGCCGCTGCCGGTCGACATTCGCAGTGAAGGCGCGTGCAACGGCCTCGTCGAACGGGCGGTCGCCGCGCTCGGCGGGCTCGACATTCTGGTGAACAACGCGGGCCGCCAGCAGAGCCACGAATCGATCCTCGACATCAGCACCGAGCAGTTCGACTGGACGCTGCGCACCAACCTTTACGCGATGTTCTGGATCACGCGGGCCGCCATTCCACACATGCCGCCCGGTTCGGCGATCGTCAACACGACGTCGGTCAATGCGTACGACCCGTCGGCGAACCTGCTGGACTACGCGATGACGAAAGCGGCGATCGCGAATTTCACGAAGGGGCTCGCGAAGCAGATGATCAAGCGCGGCATCCGCGTCAACGGCGTCGCGCCGGGGCCGTTCTGGACGCCGTTGCAGGTCAGCGGCGGGCAGACGACGCACAACGTGGAGACGTTCGGCGAACAGGTGCCGATGGGGCGGCCGGGGCAACCGGCCGAGATCGCGTCGATCTACGTCGAGCTGCTTTCGTCGCGTTCGAGCTACGTGACCGGGCAGATCTATGGCGCGTCGGGTGGGGCGGGGCAGCCTTAGTCGGCTGCGCGGTGCAGGCCGACGCGGCTGTATGCGGCCGGCGCCACCGTTCATCGACACCGCTTGGGCGATTCCGCCCCCAAATCGGCGCCGTATGCGCGAGCAGCGATCTTTATCACCGCAGCAGATAAACGTATCCGAATCGCTTCGTTGACGCACGCCGGCACGGCCTCGTAGATTCGCGTTTTGACCGAATCAGGGGCCGTGCCGTGACGACTACCGCCATCCGCGACGCCGCAACGCTTTCCGCCGGGCATCCCGCCTTGCGGCCGGACGGCGCGGCGCAGCATTTCGACATCGTGCCGTTCGACGCGCCGCTCGGCGCCGAGGTGATCGGCCTGAACCTGTCGCAACCGCTTGGCGCCGACGATTTCGCGCGCATCCATCGCGCGCATCTCGATCACCACGTGCTGGTGTTTCGCGACCAGCGCATCACGCCGGACGAGCACATCGCGTTCAGCCGCCGCTTCGGCCCGCTGCAGATTCACGTGCTGCACCAGTTCGCGCTGGCCGGCCACCCGGAAGTGCTGACCGTGTCGAACATCGTCGAGAACGGCAAACCGGTCGGGCTCGGCGACGCCGGCCATTTCTGGCATTCCGACCTGTCGTACAAGGAAAAACCGAGCCTCGGCTCGCTGCTGCACGCGCAGGAGTTGCCGGCGGAAGGCGGCGACACGCTGTTCGCGAACATGCATCTCGCGTGGGACACGCTGCCGGCCCACCTGCGCCGCGCGGTCGAGGGGCTGCGCGCCGAGCATACGTATCTCGCGCGCTACGCGGAATTGCAAGCGCGCAGCCCGTGGCGGCCGAACCTGTCGCCCGAGCAGATCGCGCAGGTCGCGGCGGTCGTGCATCCGATCGTGCGCACCCATCCGGAAACCGGCCGCAAGGCGCTGTTCGTCAGCGAGCATTTCACGACGCGCATCGTCGGGCTGCCCGACGACGAAAGCCGCGCGCTGCTCGACGAACTGTTCGCGCACAGCGTGCGCGCCGAGCACCTGTACCGGCACGCATGGCGCGACCACGATCTGGTGTTCTGGGACAACCGTTCGCTGATGCATCTTGCCGCCGGCACGCCCGACCATCTGCGCCGCAAGCTGTACCGCACGACGATCGAAGGCGACGCGCCTTTCTGAGCCGCGCGCCGCGTCATTCATTTCCGCTTTTTCCTGACCGGAGTTCCGATGTCGTTTTCGTTCTTGCCGGCGCGTCGTGCGCTGGCGGCCACGCTCACCGCCGCACTCGCCTTCGCCGGCGCGGTCATCCCGCAAGCCGCGCACGCGGAAGGCCGCATCCGCATCGCCGAGCAGTTCGGCGTCGTCTACCTGATGCTGAACGTCGCGCGCGACCAGCAACTGATCGAGAAGGAAGGGCGCAAGGCCGGCCTCGACATCAAGGTCGACTGGGTGCGGCTGTCGGGCGGAGCGGCCGTGAACGACGCGCTGCTGTCCGGCGCGGTGGACATCGCGGGCGCGGGCGTCGGGCCGCTGTTGACCGTGTGGGACCGCACGCGCGGCCGGCAGAACGTGAAGGGCGTCGCGTCGCTCGGCAATTTTCCGTACTACCTCGTGAGCAGCAACCCGAACGTGAAGACGATCGCCGACCTGAGCGCGAAGGACCGCATCGCGGTGCCGGCGGTCGGCGTGTCGGTGCAGTCGCGCGTGCTGCAGTACGCGGCGGCGAAGCAGTGGGGCGACAAGCAGTTCGACAAGCTCGACCCGCTCACGCAGGCGATTCCGCATCCGGACGCGACGGCCGCGATTCTCGCGAACAGCAACGTGATCACCGGCCACTTCGGCAATCCGCCGTTCCAGGAGCAGGAACTCGCCGGCAATCCGAACGCGCACATCGTGCTGAATTCGTATGACGTGCTCGGCGGCCCGAGCTCCGCGACGGTGCTGTACGCGACTGAGAAGTTCCGCGACGACAACCCGAAGACCTACCGGGCGTTCGTCGCCGCGCTGGCCGACGCCGCCCGGCAGATCGCGGCCGATCCGGAACGCGCGGCCGATACCTATATTCGCGTGAACGGGTCGAAGATCGATCGCGCGCTGCTGCTGAAGATCCTGCGCAATCCGCAGGTGCAGTTCAAGACCGCGCCGCAGAACACGCTGCCGCTCGCGCAGTTCATGCATCGCACCGGCGCGATCCGCAACGAACCGAAGTCGTGGCGCGACTACTTCTTCGACGATCCGGCGACGGCCGGCGGCAGTTGAGCGGCGCCGATGCCGTGACGCCGTGACGCCGTGATCGACGCTTATGCGTCGGCGCGGTTTCGATATGTGCAATCGATGGTTGGTCCGCACGGCGCCCAGCCGTATGTTGATGCTTTTCCCGCAAGAGATTCGACCGTGAACGCCACTTCTCCCCGAACCTGGTTGCCGCCGTATACGGCACGCGGCAGCGCATCGCCGGCCGCGTCCGCCGCATCCGAGGCCGGTGCCGCCGGGCGGCCGGCGGCGCAGGCCGCGCAGGCCGGCGCGCACAGCGAACGCCTGCTCGCCATCGACGCGGTCAGCCTCGAATACCGCAGCGGCGCGCGGATCGTTCGCGCGACACATCAGGTGAGCTTCGACGTGTACGGCAGCGACCGCTTCGTGCTGCTCGGCCCGTCGGGGTGCGGGAAGTCGACGCTGCTGAAGGCGGTCGCCGGCTTCATCGAGCCCGTCTCGGGTTCGATCACGCTCGACGGTCAGCCCGTGCGCGGGCCGGGGCCCGACCGCATCGTCGTGTTCCAGGAGTTCGACCAGTTGCCGCCGTGGAAGACAGTCGTCGAGAACGTCGCGTTTCCGTTGCGCGCCGCCGCGAAGCTGTCGCGCGCCGAAGCACGCGAACGTGCGCTGCACTATCTCGACAAGGTCGGCCTGAGCACGTTTGCCGACGCCTATCCGCATACGCTGTCGGGCGGCATGAAGCAGCGTGTCGCGATTGCGCGGGCGCTGGCAATGCAGCCGCGCGTGCTGCTGATGGACGAACCGTTCGCGGCGCTCGACGCGCTCACGCGCCGCAAGATGCAGGAGGAACTGCTGCGGCTGTGGGACGAATTCCGCTTCACGCTGCTGTTCGTCACGCACTCGATCGAGGAGGCGCTGGTGGTCGGCAACCGGATTCTGCTGCTGTCGCCGCATCCGGGCCGCGTGCGCGCGGAGCTCAACAGTCACGAGCATTCGCTGGAGAACGTCGATACCGGCGACTTCCGCGACAACGTCGCGCGAATCCACCACCTGCTGTTCGACACCGACGCACCGCATGCACCGCACGCAGCGACGACGGAGGACGCCGCATCATGAGTACGATCGATCCGGCCGTGCCGCCGCTGCCGCCCGTGCGCGCCGAATACACGCGCACGCTCGACACGCTGCCCGACGCCGAGCGTGCGGCGCCCGCGCCGCTGCTGCGCCGCATCGCCGGCGCCGCCTGGTTTCGCCGCAGCGTCATCGCGCTCGTGCTGATCGCCGCATGGGAAATCGTCGCGCGCATCGTCGCGAACGATCTGCTCGTCCCGACCTTCGGCGCGACGCTGGCCGCGTTCGTGCAGGGCGTCGAGTCGGGCGAACTGCTGGTCAAGACCGGCATCTCGATGTCGGTGCTGCTGCGCGGCTATGCGCTGGGCGTGCTGCTGGCGTTCGCGCTGACGTCGCTGGCGGTATCCACGCGCATCGGCCGCGACCTGCTGACGATGCTCACGTCGATGTTCAATCCGCTGCCGTCGATCGCATTGCTGCCGATCGCGCTGTTGTGGTTCGGGCTCGGCACCGGCAGCCTGCTGTTCGTGCTCGTGCATGCGGTGCTGTGGCCGCTCGCGCTCAGCATCTATACCGGCTTCGTCGGCGTGCCCGCCACGCTGAAAATGGCCGGGCGCAACTACGGGCTCACGGGCCTGCGCCAGATCGCGCTGATCCTCGTGCCGGCCGCGCTGCCGTCGATCCTGTCGGGCCTGCGCGTGGGCTGGGCCTTCGCGTGGCGCACGCTGATCGCGGCCGAGCTCGTGTTCGGCGCGAGCGCGGGGCAGGGCGGCCTCGGCTGGTACATCTTCCAGAACCGCAACGAGCTGTATACCGACCGCGTGTTCGCGGGCCTCGCGGCGGTCATCGTGATCGGGCTGCTGGTCGAGAATCTGGTGTTCGATACGCTCGAACGCGCGACCGTGCGTCGCTGGGGCATTCAGCACTGACGGGGCGGTCCGCGATCAATCCCGGCGCTTGTATAACGTAAGCTGAAATCGGTTTTTCACGCGCGGCGGGGGCGTCCTTATACTCGGCGGATGCGTGTAACGGACGCCGTGTCGCGCGTTGCTTCGCCCCCCGATCTCCCCCAACAAGGACCTGCCGAATGACTGCCCGTGATGCCGTCGATCCGCGCGACGCATTGCGCGACGCGCTTGCCGCGCTGCCCGACCTCGCGACTTTGATCGGCGAGGATGCCGCACCACGCGAGGCGCGTCGCGAACTGCCGTTCGAAGGCTTCGCGCTCTTCCGGCGCTCGGCGCTGGGCGCGCTGCGGATTCCGGTCGAGCGCGGCGGCCTCGGCGGCACGCTGGTCGACCTGTTCGACACGATCGCGACGCTGGCGGCCGCCGATTCGAATCTCGCGCACGCGCTGCGCATCCACTACGACCAGACCGAGACGCTGCGGCTGTCGCCGCGCACCGCGTTCAACGACGTGCAGCTCGAGCGCGTGCTCGCCGGCGCGATCTTCGGCGGCGCGTCGACCGAGCGCGGCACGTCGCGCCCGGGCGAGAACACGACCGTGCTGCGCCGCGACGGCGACCACTACCGCGTGACGGGCCGCAAATACTATTCGACGGGCACCGCGTTCGCCGATTTCGCGCGCATCAACGTGGAGAACGAGCAGGGCGACACGCTCGCCGTGATCATTCCGGTGGCGCGCGATGGCCTGCAGGTGCTCGACGACTGGGACGGCATGGGCCAGCGCATGACCGCGAGCGGCAGCCTGTTGCTGAACGACGTGCAGGTGTTCGCGGACGAAGTGGTCCCGCGCGACGGGGCGACGCTCGTCGGCCGTCATTGCGGTGCGCTGCGGCAGCTTCATCTCGTCGCGACGGGCGCCGGCATCGTGCGCAACGTGGTGGCCGATGCGCGCCGCTACGTGCTCGCGCACGGCCGTCCCGCGCTGCACAGCCCGGCGCCGACCGCACGCGACGATCATTTCGTCCAGCAGATCGTCGGCGAGCTGTCCGCGCACAGCCATGCGATCGACGCGCTCGTGCGAGAAAACGCGCGCGCGCTCGACCGCTCCGCCGACGCGATCGAAGCGGGCGCCGCCGATGCGGATGCGCTCGTACTCGACAGCGCGCTCGCGACCGCGCGCACGCAACTGATCGTCAGCAAGCTCGCGCTGCATGCGGCCGAGCGGCTGTTCGAAGTGGGCGGCGCGTCGGCGACGGCGCGCGAGCACAACTTCGATCGCCACTGGCGCAACCTGCGCACGATCTTCAGCCACAACCCGTTGCTGCACAAGGCGCGCGTGGTCGGCGATTACGTGCTGAACGGCGTGACCACGCACCTCACCGAAGGGCGCGTGTTCTGACGACGGCCGCCAGCGGCGGCGGCTACGCCGTCGTGCCGGGTTTCAGCGCCGACCTTAACGCCGCAGGCCGGCTTTGCGCAGCAGCGGCAGCACGCGCTCGCCGAAGAAGTCCAGGTCGGGCTTGAAATCGTAGAAACTCAACTGGACGCCGTCGATGCCCGCGCGGTGCAGCCGCACGATGATATCGGCGACTTCTTCGGGCGAGCCGGTGATCGAGATATTGCCGCCGATCGCGCGCGCGGCGGCCTGCGCACGCTGCTCGAACCCGCCGCGCCACGCGTGCGCGTCGCTGTCGAAGCGGTGGAAGCTGCCTTCGTCCGCATGCGCGACGATCGCGTCACGGTAGGCGCGCGCTTCGGCCGCCGTCTCGCGGCAGATCACGAGCGGATTGAGTAAGGTGCGGATCGTGCGGCCGCGCGCGGCGGCCGCCGCCTTCACGCGGGCCGTATGCGCGGGCAGCGCGTCGATCGCGCGTTCGGCGTCCGGGCCAGCCGGACTCGTGACGAACACGATGTCCGAATAGCGCGCGGCGAACGCGATGCCCGCATCGGAACCCGTCGCGTTGATCAGCAGCGGGCGACCGTAGCGCGGCTTCGGCGTGACGAATGCGCCGCCCAGCCGCCAGCTCGACAGCTCGGGCGTGTAGCTGAAATTATCCGGTTGCGCCCACAACTGCTGGACCGCATCGAGGAATTCGGCGGCCATCTCGTAGCGCCGGTCGTGTTCGATCCGGTTCCAGCCGAACATCTCATGCTCGATCGCGCGGTGGCCGGTCACCACGTTGATGCCCCAGCGGCCGCGCGAAATGTGGTCGAGCGTCGCGGTGAACTTCGCGAAATGCAGTGGATGCCACGGCCCGTAGAGCACGTGGCTCGTCGCGACGAGGATGATCCGCTCGGTGCGCGCCGTCAGCGCGGCCAGCGTCATGAACGAGTCGAGCGCCTGGCCGTCGAACACGCCGCCGTAGCCGCCTTTCGGCAACCATTGCGACAGCGCGAACACGAGATCGAAGCCGAGCGCTTCGGCGCGGGCTACGAGATCGGCGTTGTAGTCGAACGTCCAGTCGGTCGAGCGCGGCAGCGTCGACGCGCTCCATCCGCCAGCCTGGATCGGCAGGAACAACCCGAGCATCAGCGGCTGCGCGAGTGTGCGCGAGACGGGGCTGCCGGGGAACTCGGCCGGCGAACGAACGTCGACGAACGGCGTCGGCGCGAGCGGGGCGGCGAGGGTGGAATCGCTCATCACAGGGTCCTTGCTGAAAGGTGCGGCGCGACTGCGCGGCCCGATGCGGCGGCAAGTGGAGCGAGACGCGTCATAACTTGCCCGGCCTCGGGTCGGGCACGAAGCCGTCGCGGTTCGGCATCCGCACGCGCGGCAGCGTGCGCGCGTCGAGCCGGGCGTCGGCGGGAACGATGCCGTTCAGGTGCAGGACGTACGCGGTGACCGCATAGACGTCGTCCGTGCTCAGCGATTGCGGCGCGTTGTACGGCATCGCGCGGCGAATGTAGTCGAACAGCGTCGTCGCGTAGGGCCAGTAGCTGCCGACCGTCTTTTTGGGTTTCGCGCTGGCGAGCGAGCCGACGCCGCCGACGAGCGGATCGCCGACACCGCCTTCGCCGCCCGCTCCGTGACACATCGCGCATTTGTCCGCGAACACGTGGCCGCCGCGGGCGACCGTACCCGCGCCGGGCGGCAGGCCGCTGCCGTCCGGTGCGACGTCGATGTCCCACGCGGCGAGCGCCGCGCGATCGACCGGCTGGCCGAGACCGAAGCCCGCGCCGAACGCGCTCGACGTCATCGCGCAGGCTGCAAGCAGGCAGGCGAGCGGCTTACGCATTGCGCACCTCGCCGTCCGTGCCGACGCGCCAGTTCTGGATGCCGTTGTAGTGATACTGCGAGTTCAGGCCCCGCGCGGCGACGAGCGCGTCGCGGGTCGGCTGCACGTAGCCGGTCTCGTCGGTCGCCCGGCTTTGCAGGTCGGCCGGCTCGCCGCGCCACACCCAGTCGGCTTCGAAGCGCGTCAGCGCACGATCGCGTACGTCGCCGGCGAGCCGCGCCGGTCGCCACGTGCGGCCGCCGTCGGTCGACACGTCGACGGCGCGAATCCGGCCACGGCCCGACCACGCGTAGCCGCTGATCGGGTAGTAGCCGTGCGCGGCGAGCCGATGGCCGGCCGACGGCCGCGTGATGACCGACTTTGCATCCATCTCGAACACGAACTGGCGCGCGCAGCCATCCGGCAGCAGATTCGTGTACTTCGACGTTTCCTCGCGCGTCATCTCCGGCGCACGCACCAGCTTCAGCCGCCGCAGCCACTTGATGTTCGTGTTGCCTTCGAAACCCGGCACGATCAGCCGCACCGGGTAGCCGTTCTCCGGGCGCAGCCGTTCGCCGTTCTGCGCATAGACGACCAGCGCGCGCTCGAGAATCCGGTCGAGCGGCAGGCTGCGCGTCATCGCCGCGCCGTCCGCGCCCTCGGCGAGCAGCCAGCGGGCGTCGGCGTCGACGCCTGTCTCGTCGAGCAGCGTCGACAGCCGGACGCCGGTCCATTCGCAGCACGATAGCAACCCGTGCGTGAACTGAACCGGCAGCCCGCTCGGGCCGTTCCATTCGCTGCCCGTGTTGCCCGAGCATTCGAGGAAGTGAATGCGCGATTCGGACGGACAGCGCAGCAGGTCGTCGAGCGTGAAGACGCGCGGCTCGCGCACGAGGCCGTGCACGACGACGCGATGGCGTTGCGCATCGATGTCCGGCACCCCCGCGTGATGACGCTCGTAGACGAGCCCGTTCGGCGTGATGTCGCCGAACAGGTCGGCGAGCGGCGTCATCGACGAGCCGGAACCGGGCAGCGCAGGCGTTCGGGCGCTGCGGCGAATCACGTCGCGCTCGTGCTGACCTGGCACGCCGTAGGGTGGCGACAGCAGCGGCGCACCGGGCGTGCGCGTCCACGGCGGCACATCGAGCGGCTCGCTCGCGAGCGCACCGCTGGCGGGCAGCATCGCGGCCGCCCAGCCGCCGGCGAG
This sequence comes from Burkholderia sp. E168m15, assembly GCF_016586105.1. Classification (NCBI taxonomy): domain Bacteria; kingdom Pseudomonadati; phylum Pseudomonadota; class Betaproteobacteria; order Burkholderiales; family Burkholderiaceae; genus Burkholderia; species Burkholderia sp. E168m15. Next base: position 6,939 of record NZ_BCPO01000208.1, on the reverse strand, counting down.
CTGGCGCAGCGCCGCGCGCCGGCCGTTTCGCGGCGCACGGGGAGGAAAACGGGAATCGGTCATGGTCGAACGCGTGTGGCGCGCGGGAGCCGCGCGGACAAACGATCATTCTCGGCAACCGGGCGCGGCACGGCAAACAACGATTCCCGCTTTGCTTATCGTGACGATTGCGCCGCGCCCGACGCGCGTGCCGTCAGAACTTCACGCGCAGCCCGCTGACGAACGCAAGCTGGCGGTTCGTCGACGACGCGCTGCCGATGTTCGAGATCGCCGCGATCTTGCGATAGCCGCCCGACGTCGCGGTGCTCGCGTCGCCGGCCGCGAGCTGGTAGATGCCCGACACATAGATATCGGTGCGCTTCGACAGCGCATAGTCGAACCCGAGCGTGAACTGGTGCCAGCGCGGCTTCAGCGTCTGGCCGCTCGTGCCCGGCAGGCCGCTCGCGCGTCCGTCGGTAAACGTATAGACGCCGATCAGCGTGGCCGCCGGCGTGATCTGGTAGCGCGCGTTCACGTCGTAGTTGTTGAACTTGCGCGACGAACCGTCGAGATAGTTGAGCTGCGTGTGGCTCCATGCGAAGCCGAGCGTCGCGGGGCCGAGCGCGTAGTTCGCGCCCACCGCGCCGATCTGCTGCTTCAGCACGCCGCCGTTCAGCCCGTAGAAGAACGCGCCGCTGTAGTCGTTGCCGGTGGTCGAGGTTGCGCCGCCCACCGCGCCGCTGGTATTCGACGCCGCATTCGGATGATTGAACCGCACATAGCCGCCGCCGATCGACAGCGGGCCGTTCACGTAGTTCGCCGATGCACCCCACGCGTTGTTGTTCGAGAATCCAGTGCCCGCGCCGCCATTGGCCTGGTTGCTGAACGCATAGAGCAGGTCGGCGGTGAAGCCGGCGATCGTGTCGCTGCGGAACTTCACCGCGTTGTTCAGCCGGAAGCTCTGGTTCAGGTTGTCGTTGTCGCCCACGTGCGTGGCCGGCGACCAGAAACCCGCTCCCGAATACTGCGCGACGAGATCGGTGATCGGCTCGTACTGACGGCCGAACGTCAGCGTGCCGAGGCCTTTCTGGCCGAGGCCCACGTACGCGGACCGGCCGAACAGGCGGCCGCCCTGGCCGAGCCCGCCGTCGCTCGGCCGGAACCCGCTTTCCAGCGTGAAGACCGCCTGCAGGCCGCCGCCGAGATCTTCCGCGCCTTTCAGGCCCCAGCGGCTGCCGCTCAGCTTGCCGCTCGTCTGCTGGATGTTGCTCGCGCCGCCCTGGTTGTTCGTGTACGCGATGCCGGCGTCGACCACGCCGTACAACGTCACCGAACTCTGCGCCTGCGCGCTGACCGAACCGATCGACACCAAACCCAGTACCACCGTTTTTTTGATCATGACCATCCTCTGTTTTTATCAGTACGTTTGCGAGGATCACGATGCTATTGACGACCGACGCGCCGATGAACGGCCGATCCGTGGTTTGTAAATCGCGGCGCGGCCGATTTGTAATGTGCGTTGCCGTCGGCCCGACGGGTGTGTCGCGATCGCATCCGGCGCGCCTGCTGCGGCGAACGCATCGCGCGGACCGCGAACGTCGCCCGCTGGAAACGATCATGCACGGTCATATCGATCGATGAAATCATTCGATGTCCGCAATATCCGTCGTTCGCATGACGATGCGTTTACGCAACGGACCGCTAGGCGACGATCGGCGGTTGCGCTATGCGCGTTCGCATATCGATTCCGCAAAACGTTGGTAGGGCCGAGCGAGGTGCGCCGGTACAGTCTGGCATCCGGCGCTGGCCGGGCATGCCTCGGGAACGGCAGGGCGCACAGGCGCGCGCGCTTCCCGACTGGATCGATCAACGAGAAAGGAGCCGTTCGACATGAGTCGCGATGTACTGTTTCTGCTGGAACCGGGCTTTGCCGATCCGAAGCATCCGGGCCAGCGCTTCGTCTGTCCGCATGGCTTGCCGATCGAGGGGTTGTTGGCGAGCGCGCCGGATCTCGCCGCGCGCCTCGACGTGAAGCGCGTCGGCTTCGAGCGGCCGCGGCCCGCGGTGATCGACGCGCTCGACGACGCCCATCAGGGCCTGCCGGTGCTCGTGCTGGGCCGCGACCAGCCCGCGCCGGACGACGCGCAGACGCTCGGCGACGTGCGCTTCGTCACCGACGCGCGCCGCATCCTCGAACTGCTGGCCGAGCGCCACGGTTTTCCGGCGCTGCATTGACGCGACGGTTTCACTTCCTTCTCATCCGATCGACAGGAGCATCCGATGTCGTCAATGTCGGCGGCACGTCGCCGCCTGCTGCTTGCCGGCGCCGCCATCGCGGCGCACCCATTGGCCGCGTTCGCCGCGCCGGCCGCCGACGCCGATCTGGCCGGCACGACGTTGCGCGTCGCGACCTACAAGGGCGGTTGGCGCGCGCTGTTGCAGGCGGCCGGGCTCGCCGACATGCCGTACCGGATCGACTGGCGCGAACTGAACAACGGCGTGCTGCATATCGAGGCACTCAACGCGGACGCGCTCGATATCGGTTCGGGTAGCGAAATTCCGGCCGTGTTCGCCGCGCGCCAGAAGGCCAACGTGCGATTCATCTCGCGCGTGCGCGAAGACCTGAACAACCAGGTCACGCTCGCGCGCAAGGACACGCCGATCCGCGGCATCGCGGATCTGAAGGGCAAGCGCGTCGGCTACGTGCGCGCGACGACGTCGCACTATTTCCTGTATCGACAGCTGGCGGAAGCCGGCCTGACCTTCGACGACATCCAGCCGATCAACCTGTCGCCGACCGACGGGCTGTCCGCGTACGATCGCGGCGACATCGATGCGTGGGCGATCTACGGCTACAACGGCCAGCTCGCGCGCAATCGCTACGACGCCCGTGTGCTGAAGACGGGGAAGGGGTATCTGTCGGGCAATTTTCCGGTGTACGCGAATCCGCGCACGCTCGACGATGCGCGTCGCCGCGCGGCGACGGGCGATCTGCTGCTGCGGTTTCGACGTGCGTATGCGTGGGCGAACGGGCATTTCCGCGACTATGCGCTCGCGCAGAATCGCGAGACGCGTGTGCCGGTTGCCGATCTCGTCGCGATGTTCGACCAGCGCAGCGAAGACTTCGCGCTGCTGCCGGTGACGCCCGACGTGGTCGCGCAGCACCAGCAGGTCGCGGACGTGTTTGCCCGCATCGGCGTGCTGGACGGGCCGGCCCATGTCGCGCCGTTCTGGGACACGTCGTTCAATCCGCTGGTTGCGGCGGGGTGATGCGGTGAAACGGGAGGTGCGGGCGGGGTCGCTCGATATGTGCCGGTTCGCGTTCGTCAAACGGCGAAAATCCGCCGCTGGTAGTCGAGGATCAGGCGATCGATGTCCTGATCGGCGCGTCGCGGCTGGCTTTTCGGCTCGAGCCAAAGCCACCGCATCATCCGGTAGCGCGCCTCCACGCACATCAGCCATGCGTCCCAGTCCGACCAGTGTCGCAGCAACGGGATGTTGCGAATGTCGCGCAGCCCGTCGCGGATCTCGTACACGTTGAAGTACTTGCCCGCACGCTGGCTCAATTCGTCGAATGCGCGTGCGGCCTGCTCCGGGTCGGAAAGCAGGAAGTCGTGGATTTCGATGATCACGTGGCTGCCGGAGAGCTGTTCCAGCAGCGCGTCGTCGAACAGGTCGAACTCCGCGCCTTCGATATCGCACAGGATGACCCGCCCGGCCGGCTACCCGCCGTGCTCCGACAGAATCGCGGGCAAGTCGCGATCGGCCTTGCCGAAGACCGCGACGCGGTCCGCCAGCCCCATTTCCGCGGCGCGGTGCTGGATTGCGTGGCGGCGCTGCTCGTCCATCTCGAAGCACAGGCTGCGCGCAAAGACGTTGTTCCTGACCAGGCCGATGCCGAAAATCCCGTCGGCGGCGCCGAGGTCGACCAACACCTTCTCCGGCGATCCGAGCGCTTCGAGGATCGCGCAAACGGCGATCTCGTAGGTGCCGAGCAGATAGCCGCCAACCGCGACTTCCGCCCAGTGACTGAAGCCGATCGGAAAACCGCGCAGGATGCCGTACTGGACGATCGAGCCCGTCTGCTCGCGCAGCAACTGTGACAGATAGTGCAGGCGAAGATTCGCGGCCTGGATCGAGCTTTGGCTGAAATACTGCGCGTGGTCCATTTTTATCGTTCTCTCGGGTGAGGAAGCGCGTGGGGAAGGGCGGCGATGGCGGGAGACTTCCGTCGTCATTCCGCCTGGGACCAGAATATAGCGCGTTGTCGGCTCGCTCAGGAAGCCGGTTGCCTGGGCGGTGCCGTCGATACGATGGAAGGGAGCACGCGGAGCGTCCGGCCGGACGATTCGCGAATACGCCGGCCACGTTGGTGGCGGCACGCCTGGCAGCATATGGAATGCGTACCCGTCGGGCGCCCCTTCATCTGTCGGACCGCAAGGACGCACGATCCACCGACCAACCGCCTGCATACGCAGACGATCGGTCGGCACCTTCCCGTCATTCACCCGAACGCCGCATGACTACGGCCGAATCGCTTTTCTCCGAAGCGAAATCCCGCCACGCGGCTTCCAGGGTGCGACGCGTTCATACAAACACGGTCAATTCACCCCCACCGCACTCCACGCGCGCGCGACCGTCGCGCTTTCGGCCGAGTTCGCGCCATACAGGTCGTTTGCCGCCTGGATCGACGCACGCCGCGCGTTCGGATAGCTCGAGTTGGCGTTCAGGTACACGGTCAGCGTCCGGTACCAGATCTTGCCGGCCTTGTCGCGACCCAGCCCGCTGAAGGTCGTGTCGCCGTTGCAGACCAGTTGCGCTCTCGACAGGCCGGTGTCGGTCGACGGCACCGATGGGCCTTCCGACAGCAGATAGAAGAAGCGGTTGCCGACCCCCGACGAGAAATGCGGATCGTGGCGCGGATTCGACCACGAGAAGCCGCCGGACGGGTAGCAGCTGAACGACCGGCCGTCGAGGTCCTGCTTGTACATCTTGCGCAGGCCGCCGCTCACCACGCGTGCACCGATCACGTAGTTGCCGGGATCGTTCGGGTTGTTCGCGTAGAACTTCACGAGCGTGCCGAAGATGTCGGACGTCGATTCGTTCAGGCCGCCCGCGTCACCCGAATAGTTCAGGTTGGCGGTGGCTTCGGTCACGCCGTGGCTCATCTCGTGCCCGGCGACGTCGACCGATACCACGGGTTTCGGCAGGCGCGTGCCAGGTTCGCCGTCGCCGTATGCCATCACGCGCGACGACAGCCATGCCGCGTTCGCGCCCGTCGTGCCGCTGCCGGTATTGAACACCACGTGCGCGTAGCTCTTCACGCCGCGGCCGTCGTTGAAGATGCCGTTGCGGTTGTGCGTGGTCTTGTAGTAGTCCCAAGTCAATGCCAGCCCGTAGTCGATGTCTGCCGCGACGGTCTGCCGGTCGGTGGTCGTGTTGTTGCCCCACACGTTCGTGCTGCTCGTGAAGATCGGCAGGTCGGTCGCTTGCTCGACTTCGTCCGAGCTGAGACCACGACCATCGTAGACCGAGCCGCCGCCGCGGCCCGGGTCGAGCATCCGGTATGCGTTCGTGCCGGTCTGGTCCGTCGTGAGCGTCAGGTTGCCGTAGTACAGCGAGCGGCCGGTGCCGGTCGCGGCGGCGGTCTTGATCAGGTCCTGTGCGTCGAGCACGGTGCCGGTGCGTGCGTCAACGTAGTACAGCACGGCGTCGCCATGCGTGTCGGTTGCCTTGCCGTAGACGCGTACCGCGTAGGCCAGCGTCGGCGTGACGTCGCGTGCGAACACGACCAGCTCGGCGTCGTCGACGCGGCGCACGTCCGAGTTGAAGCGCGCGGCCGCGATGTGTCTCGCGCGCGTCGCGCCCACGTCGGGTGCGTTGCGTACCACGGCGCGGTTCCCGACCTTGCCGATCGTGCCGGCGAGGTTGATCGGCGCGAGCTGGGTCACGCTGGCCTGCTTCAGTTGCCCCTTGCTCGAATGGACGACCACGTCGCCGCCTATCACGGGCAGGCCCGCATGGAACCGGTCGAAACGCACGTGCTCGGTGCCGTCGGGATCGACGATCACGTCACGTACCTGGAACTGATCGCCGTCGGTCGGTGCGGCTGCTTGCGGCCCCGCGAACTTCAACGTGCGTGCCGTGCCGCTGACGGCCACGCTGAAGGCGGCCGGGTTCTGCTGGATCAGTTGCAGTGCCTTGTCGACCGCGGCCGGCTGGTCGCCGGCCTGGGCAAAAGCGCTGAAACTCGCGACGGTAATCGCGGTGATAGGCAGCAGCCGAGACAGTTTCTTCATGTAATTCCCCAGGTTATGAATGGGTTTGTTCGAGGAATGCATCAAACAAGACATGTCGCGAACAGCAGGGGGATGCTAGGAGGTCGTTTTTATAATTACAAGATATTTTCTGTGATATTGATTTTTCATGTCGTCGTCGTTAATCAAGTCAGGATTTGATGAGGGATTTGAAATGATCGTTGCTGATGGGGTGGCGGGAACGGGAGAGCGACGCATCGACAGCGTGCGGCTGCGCGGCCTCTGGCCGAGACGGGGTGTGTGCGGGGCGTGTAAGAAGGCCGCGGGGATGTGAAGCCAGGTTAAAGAGATACCTGGATTTCCGTTTATTGAATATTGGTTTTGATTGTTTCCGCCTCATGCGCCATAAAATTAATCTCCAATGCTTTTGATATTTTATATTTATGCCGCGACTTCATTAAATTTGCAATGGATGTCGGGCGAGCGACGGTCACCTGACAATAGCCAGGTGGTGGTTAGTGAGGTATTTTGCGAATGGGTTGTATCGCTTCGATAAGAGCACACCGGGTTTTACAGATACGAATCTGGACGAATACGATGGTGTGCTGATCCCTCACGGCAATGTTTGAGTCTTCGGGTGACCGCAACCCGCTGCGCACGATGACCATGGGAACATCAATTGACATAATGCTGATTATCGACA